>JBASJO010000241.1:0-2664 GCA_049655365.1 Rhodoferax sp.
GCCCAGCAACGCTTGTATGAAGCCGTCACTGACTATGTGCGCCACGGTTACAACCAGGCGCTGGCAGCAAAGCAGCGCCACATTGGCTTTTTAATGATTTTGATGCAGCGGCTGGTCACGTCCAGCACTGCTGCCATTCGAACCACCCTGGAGAGGCGACAGGCCTTACTCAATGAGCCACAGCCGCAAGTGCCGCTGTTCGACGCTTCTGATATGGACGAGTGGGCCGAACTGGATGGTCAAACCCAAGTGGACATTGCGGTTCAAACTTCAGGCTGGGTTCAAGAAAAAGCCGAGGTGGACCTGTTGTTGACCCTGGCGCGCGAAACTGAAGCTCAGGGCACAGATGCAAAGGCTGAAGCCCTGCTGGAGCTAATTTACAAGCTGCAGCAAGACGAAAACGACCCCACCCTCAAGGTTTTGATCTTCACGGAGTTCGTGCCAACACAGGCCATGCTGGCTGGTTTTCTGGAAAGCCGCGGCTTCTCTGTGGTCTTGCTCAACGGCAGCATGGACCTGGATACCCGTGCAAAAGCGCAGCAGGTCTTCGCGCAGGAAGTCCGGATTTTGGTGTCGACCGATGCTGGCGGTGAGGGTTTGAACTTGCAGTTCTGCCATGTGATTGTTAACTTTGACATGCCCTGGAACCCCATGCGCATTGAGCAGCGCATTGGCCGCGTGGACCGTATCGGCCAGCGCCATGTGGTGCGCGCCATCAACTTTGTTCTGGAAGACACGGTGGAACACCGCGTTCGGCAGGTGCTGGAGACCAAACTCGAAGTCATTGCGCAGGAGTTTGGTGTTGATAAAGCCTCCGATGTGATGGATTCTGTGGATGCCGAGCCGATCTTTGACGAACTATTCCTGCAAGGGCTTCAGGACCCTGCCTCTATTGAAAAGGCCTGTGATGCTGTGATCGATCAAGTGCGTGACAAGGTTGCAGATGAACGAAAAAACAGTGAGCTGCTGACAGATGCGCATACATTGGATGCTGATGCCGCGCGCAAATGGCGTGATCACCCTGCACAGTTTTGGCTGGAACGTGCCATCACCACCGGCTTACCTGCGAGGGGTGGTAGTGCCGTGAAGACTGGAGATTCGTGGCGCGTCAAGTGGGCGGACGGCAGCGAGTCGTCGCAGGTTTGCTTTGATGCCCGCACAGCAGAACAAAACCCGAGTTTGGAGTGGGTCACCTTGGAGGACCCTCGCACCAGGGCGGTGATCAGCGAGCTCTCGCGATGCGTCTCTGGTCAGCCCTTGACCGTGATCCAGATCAGCGGTCTGCCCGAATCGGTTCATGGCGTCTGGTCCTTGTGGGAGATCAGTTTGTCGGCTGAGGGCTTTAAGCGCAAGCGGTTCCTGCCTGTATTTGCGACCGATGATGGCCGCACTTTTGTACCAACTGCCAAGCGCATCTGGGACCTGTTGTTGACTGAAACGGTCGAAATCAAGGGTGCAACCAGTGTGGAGCAGGCGGTGAGCTGGTTTGATGCATCCCTGGCAGCTGCAAAAAATCAGGGTGAGCGGCTATTTGCCGAAATGCTTGGTGAGCACCGCACGGGGCTCAAGGAAGAACGTGAACGTGCACTGTATGCCTTCGATGCACGAAGTAAGGCCATCGGGCGAATTGGTTTGCCCACTGTGCGTGAACATCGTCGCAAACGGCTCAATGCCGAGCATCAAACGCGTCTTGCCGTATTGGACGAGGCGCAAGCCAGCGTTCCAGACCTGAACGCCGTACTGATGTTTCGAGTGGGGGCACCATGAACAACTGGATTGACCACATTCTTAAAGAGTTTCCTGAAGACGTTGCGCGGCTGTGGATTGCTACTGACCCCGATGACGTTTTGCTGGATGAACAGGTGCTTGCCAGGTTGCGGGAACGAGGCTTTGAGTTGCTGACTTTTGAAGATTCAGTCGCTTTCCGGGCTGAGTATGAAAATCGTTATCGGAGTGCGTGGGATGAGGGAAAGGCAGGACCTGCCAAGGCACTGATATTGCACTTACGTGGCAACAATACCAGTGAGCTGCCGTGGGATTACCTCAAGCAGGCGAGGCTCGTTAGCTTGGGCCTGGCCAACGTATTCCCAAAGCTCAGTTACCCGGTTCTGAGACAGATTGGCGCAGAGCATCACGAGGCACTTTTTGCCGCTCAGGCAAAGCACGCCTCTCAAGTGCATGGCGAAGCTGCTACCAAAGAGTTCATCCTGACGCACATTTTCAGGATCAGCCCGCATTTGTTGTCGCGGCCTGAGGATTTTTGGCGTGAACTTTTACGTTTGCACTATCGAGACACTGGCCTGCCGGTGGTTCTGGCGGAACATGTGGCCCATGTACTCAGTGATCAGGCGGTGCTCAAGGGTCTGCCAATTGCTGAACTGTTTTCGTCGAAGAGCGTTTTGCTTCGGCTGGTTCAGGCGGCTTGGTATCGGTATTTATCGGGTTTGGGCATCCATGGAACTCGAATTGGAGAAGAATCTACTTTTGAGCATTTTGGAAAAGTGGACGTTCCGTTTGAGCACCCTGACGTGCGGGTGATCATCGATGCCATGTTCTTGGATGGGCTGCTCCATCCACTCGCAGTACAAAGCCCACCGTCAAACATTCCAGATTGGGCGCGAGTTGGCATCATTCAAGATCCATTGGCCTTGCGCAATCTGGTGG
>JBASJO010000242.1:0-6430 GCA_049655365.1 Rhodoferax sp.
ATTTGTCGCCGGTGTTGTGGTGCGTGGCGCGGCGGATGCGGTAGATGGCCGGGTCGCGCAGGTTGATGTTGGGGCTGGCCATGTCGATTTTGGCGCGCAGCACCATGGCACCGTCTTCATGCTGGCCGTCGCGCATTTGCCTGAAGCGTTCCAGGTTTTCAGCGGGGGTTCGGGTACGGTAGGGGCTGTCGATGCCGGGCTTGCCAAAGTCGCCCCGGTTCACGCGCATTTGCTCAGGCGTTTGCTCGTCCACATAGGCGTGGCCGGCCTCGATCAAATACTCGGCAGCGCGGTACATGAAGTCGAAGTAGTCGCTGGCCTGGTAGGGCGCGGCATCGGGGGCGCCATTCCATTCAAAGCCGAGCCATTTCACCGCGTCGATGATGCTGTTGACGTACTCGGTGTCTTCCTTTTCTGGGTTGGTGTCGTCAAAGCGCAGGTGGCACACGCCGCCATAGTCGCGCGCCAGGCCAAAGTTCAGGCAGATGCTTTTGGCGTGGCCGATGTGCAGGTAGCCATTGGGTTCCGGCGGAAAGCGGGTGCGGATTTTGGCCGGGTCGGGCTGGCCCTTGGCGTGGTGCGCCGCATCGCCCGGGCTGCCTCCCCATTTGCGGCTGGCGTAGGTGCCATTGGCCAGGTCGGATTCGATGATCTGGCGCAAAAAATTGCTGGGTTTGACGACGTCGGTGGCCACTGCGCTGGCAGCAGGCTTGTTCTGGGTGGGGGTGGGCAGGCTCATGGCTGAGATTTTAGGCGGCGGCTGGGTCATTTGGGCGGTATGGCAGAAGTCAAACGAAAGCTGGTTCGGTTCGAGCCAGCAGGAGGAGCGGGTATAAAGCTGATATTCAAATTGACTCAGGAGCTCCGATGCCATTGATTGATTCACACCAGCAAGCTTTCGCACCGGGCACTCAGCTCCAGCACTACAAGGGCGGGCTTTATGCTGTCGTCGGCCACTGCCTGATTGAGGCCACGCTGCAGCCGGGTGTGCTGTACAAACCGCTGCAAGGTGACAGCCAGGACGTGCTCTGGATGCGCCCCCTGGCGGAATTCCATGACCTTGTCAGCACGGTTGAGGGCACGGTTCCGCGGTTTGTGCAGATGGCCGTTCCCAATAAAAAAGCCTAAGTAGATTAACTACTTAGGCTTGTATCTGGCGGAGCAGGGGGGATTCGAACCCCCGGGGGATTTTACTCCCCGCACGCTTTCCAGGCGTGTGACTTAAACCACTCATCCACCGCTCCGAAGCTGGGGATTCTACCCGCCTGGGCGGGTGGTTTCGGGCTTCGGAGCAATAGAATTTTTGGTTTAGCGAATCACCGCCAGGGTTTCGAGTTGGCCAGCGCGAACAGTCTTCAGTGTCAGTGCACCGTTCTTGATGTCGCCTTTTTCATCAAATGCCACCGGACCGGAAACGCCTTTGTAATCGGCGGTTGCCGCCAGCATGGGCAGGTACTTGGCCGGATCAGCCGAGTCAGCCTTGACCATGGCAGCGACCATCACGTTGACCGCGTCATAGACATAAGGTGCGTAAAGCTTGACGTCGGTGTTGAACTTGGCCTGGTACTTGACCTTGAACTCATCCATGCCCACTTTGGCTTCACCGTCGACACCACCGGCTTCCGCGCAGTAGACCTGGTTGTCGGCAATGGCGTCACCGCCCAGCTTGACCAGCTCGGTCGTGCAGATGCCGTCACCACCCATGAACTTGGGCTTCATGGCCAGGCCTTTCATTTGTTTCATCATGGGGCCGGCCACTGCGTCCATGCCGCCGAAGAAGATCACATCGGGCTTCTTGGCCTTGATGCTGGTCAGGATCGCGGTGAAGTCGGTGGCTTTGTCGGTGGTGAATTCCTTGGCAACCACTTTGCCGCCAGCGGCTTCAACAGCCTTGGCGAACTCTTCCGCTACGCCCTGGCCGTAAGCGGTACGGTCGTCAATGACGGCGATGGACTTGCCCTTGAGGGTCTCGACCGCGTACTTGCCGAGCGTGCCGCCCAGTTGGGTGTCGTCAGCCACCATGCGGAAGGTGGTCTTGAAGCCTTGGCGGGTGTACTTGGGGTTGGTGGAGGAGGGCGAGATTTGGGGAATGCCCGCGTCGCTGTAGATCTTGGAGGCGGGGATGGTGGTACCGGAGTTCAGGTGACCGACCACGCCAGCCACTTTGGCGTCAGCCAATTTTTGCGCAACGGCAGTACCTTGTTTTGGGTCAGCGGCGTCGTCTTCAGCCAGCAACTCGAAAGTGACCTTTTGACCACCCAGCATGACACCCTTGGCGTTGAGTTCGTCAATGGCCAGGCGCGCGCCGTTTTCGTTGTCTTTACCGAGGTGGGCAATGGCGCCGCTGGTGGGACCCACGTGGCCAATCTTGACCACGTTGCCTGCTGGCGCGGGCGCCGCTGCCGGGGCAGCCGCCGGGGCGGGCGCTGCTTCTTCTTTTTTGCCACAGGCAACCAACAGCGTGGCTGCAGCGATCAGGGTCAAGGTACTTTTAATGCGCATAAAAAACTCCGTTTAAAAAGGAAATTGCAGAAATATATTCAGCCGTGCACGATAGCCTAGATTGAATCGTTGCGCCATAGGGAAGTTACCAATATGGTGCGTCAATTTCAAAGCTCGCCCGGTACGGCATTCGGGTTGGCTTGATTTTGGGTCTTCAGGGCATCCACGACGGCTTGGCGCACCAGGGATTCAAGCGTGCTTTGCATTCGCGCATTGAGGTCACGCAAATGTTGTGCCAGCACGGGCTGGAGCTGCTGCAAAACTTCGTTGACCAAGGCCTCTGCATCAGCATGGGTCTGGGTGGCCGTGGTGTTGGCCCCAGGCGGGTCCACCCTTTCGGTGAGGGTGGGCACGAAGCGGGGGGGGTGACGCGCGGGTGGGTTCATGCTGTTGTCGAGGCTTGCAGGTCGTGGCTGCTCAGGGCGCAGCCCGCGTTGGCGTAGCGTTTCCAGCGCTTGCGCGCTTGCTGCCGGTCGGTCATGTCCTCGCTGACGATTTCAATGATGCGTGCAAACTGCTCAAAGCCAGCGGGCAGGTCCGGTCCCAGGTTCAGCAGAATGCCCAGTTGCGTCTGGGCTGGCGGGCTTGCGCTGAGCACAACTGGGGTGTTTTCAAGCAGGTTTGGCGGCGCATCCGCAAAACAGTGGGGCACAAAATCGATGGCTGAAAACGTCCAGAGCAGCTGGTCGACCTGTGCCAGGGTTTCTTCGTCCGCGGTCACCAGCACCTGTGCGCCGCTGGTGGCTGCCTTGCGCAGCAAGCGGCAGGCATACAGCAGCCGGTCCGGCACCTGGGTGTGGAATTCGACTTTTGGCACGGGCATCAGGCGGCCGGCGTCTGCAAGGACAGCACATAGTTCAGCAGCAAGCCCACCGGGCGGCCGGTGGCACCCTTGGCCGCGCCGCTTTTCCAGGCCGAGCCGGCAATGTCCAGGTGACCCCAGGGGTACTTGCTGGTGAAGCGTTGCAGAAATTTGGCCGCAGTGATGGCGCCGCCGGGACGCCCGGCCACGTTGGCCACTGCGGCATAGCTGGTTTTCAGGCCCTCGGCGTAGTCGTCGTCCAGCGGCATGGGCCAGCACAGGTCCTGCGAGGCGTCGCTGGCCTGGGCCATGGCAGCCGACAGCGCGGCGTCGCCCGAGAAAAAGCCGCTGCGCACGCTGCCCAGGGCAATCACGCAGGCGCCGGTAAGCGTGGCAATGTCAATGACGGCCTGGGGCTTGAAGCGCTCGGCGTAGGTCAGGGCATCGCACAGCACCAGCCGGCCTTCGGCGTCGGTGTTGAGGATCTCGATGGTTTGGCCGCTCATGCTGGTCACCACATCGCCCGGTTTGACGGCGCGGCTGCTGGGCAGATTTTCGCAAGACGGGATCAGGCCGACCACATTGATGTCGGGTTGCAGTTCGGCCAGCGCCTTGAACACGCCCAGCACGCTGGCGGCGCCACACATGTCGTACTTCATCTCATCCATCTCGGCGGCGGGCTTGATGGAAATGCCACCGCTGTCAAAGGTGATGCCTTTGCCCACCAGCACCACCGGGGGCTGGTTCTTGGCTGCACCCTTGTAATGCAACTCGATGAATTTCAGGGGCTCAGCCGAGCCCTGTGCCACCGCCAGAAAAGCACCCATGCCCAGTTTTTCCACCTCCTTGTGGTTCATCACGTCGCATTTGATGCGTGGCAATTTCGCCAAGGCCTGGGCGGCGCGTGCCAGATGGCTCGGCGTGGCGTGGTTGGCCGGCCGATTGGCCCACTCCTTGGCCAGCTCGATGCCGCGCACGGTGGCCACACTTTGGGCGAAGGGGGTGGCCAGTTCGGTGCTGTTGGGCACGCCCAGCCTGACCCGCGCCAGAGTGCGCGCCTCGGCCTTGCTCAAGGTGGTGGTGTAGACGTAACTGGCCTCGGCCACGGTGCTCAAGGCCACGTGGAGCGCCTGGCTGCTTGGCGCCTGGTCAAAACACAGGGTGAGCTGCTTGGGCTTGGCCGCCTTGATCAGGGCCACGGCCGCCGCCACGCCCTTGCGGACGCTGCCTGGCTTGCCATCCGCCAGCTGCACCAAGACCAGCCGTGCGCAAGCCAGGCCGGCGGGGCGATAGATATCAAGCAGGCTGCCGGGCTTGTCGGCCAGGTCGCCGGCCTTCAGTGCCTTGCTGATCAGGCTGGACAAGGGGTTTCTGCCCGCCTTGAAGGTGCTTGTGAGCAGCAGCAGCAAAACATCACATTTTTCATGGCCAGCTTGCGCCGCATCCAAATTCAACAGTTCAAAGTTCATAATTCAGCCTTTCCAAGTGAAGCAATGTTATTCCATTCATCCTTACGCAAAGAGCTGTCCCGAAGTTTTGGTGCGACCCTGATCGTGTTGGTCACGGTCGTCATGACCATGACCCTGATCCGTACGCTGGGCCTGGCCTCGCGCGGCAGCTTCAACCCGTCTGACGTGTTTCTGGTCATGGGTTACACCGTGTTGGCCTACCTGCCCACGCTGTTGACCCTGGGCCTGTTCATTGCCATCATTTCCACCCTGACGCGGATGTTTGTGGACAGTGAAATGGTGATCTGGCAGTCGAGCGGACGGGGCTTGTTTTCCCTGGTCAAGCCCTTGCTGCGGTTTTCCTGGCCGGTTTTTGCGGTCGTGGCCGGTCTGGCCCTGGTGATCCTGCCCTGGACCAATTTGCGCATTGAAGAGCTTAAAAACCAATACCAGCAACGCGGTGACCTGGAGCGTGTGGAACCGGGCCGGTTTCAGGAATCGGCTGACGGATCACGCGTGTTTTTTGTTGAAAAAGAGGTGTCTGGAAATCAGGCGGGTGCCAATGTCTTTATTGCCACCACCGACAAGGGCAAGGAAACCGTGACCTCGGCGCGCAGTGGTCGTATTGAGACGCTGCCGGGCGGCCGGTTCTTGTTGCTCGACAACGGCCAGCGGCTGGAGCGCACGCCGGGCTCGCAAGAGCTCAAGCTCAGCGAATTCGAGCAATACGGCGTTCGGGTCAGTCAGGCGGAGCTGGACCAGATGAATTACGTGCCGGTCAAGACCCGCACCACGCTTGAGCTGCTCAATGACCTGACGCCAGTGCATTGGGCCGAGGTGTCGTGGCGGCTGGGCTTGATCCTGGCTTCGTTCAATCTCGTGATCATCGGTGTGACGGTGTCAGGCGTCAATCCGCGCATGGGCCGCAGCGGCAATCTGGTGTTTGCCCTGTTCACCTTTGTGCTTTATTACAACCTGCTCAGTTTCGGCCAAAACATGATTTCCTCGGGCCGGCTCAGCTTTGCCCCGGTGATGCTGGGTCTGCATGGCGGTGTGTTTGTGTTGGCCGTGTTGTGGCTCGCCAAGATGCATCTCAACTTGCAGTGGCGCGAAATGTTGGGCTTGTTGCAGCGTCGCCGCAAGTTGCCGTCGCCATGAAAACCATCCGCCGTTTGATTTATTGGGAAATCCTGCGCGCCGGCGCCTTCGTCGTGATCGGGTTTTTGTCCTTGTTCTTTTTCTTCGATCTGGTCGAAGAAATGGAGGCGTTGGGGCGTTATGCGGCGAGCGGCTACACGCTGACCCAAGCGCTGAGCTATGTGGCCCTGCTCATTCCCACGCACCTGTATGAACTGATGCCCATTGCAGTCTTGATTGGCACCATTTTTGTCATGGCGCGGCTGGCGCAAAGCTCCGAATTCACCATTTTGCGCACCAGTGGCTTAGGGCCGTGGCGCGCTTTAAGGTCCTTGCTGATCTTGGGGCTGGGCTTTGTCATGTTTACCTTTGCGCTGGGTGACTACATTTCACCCATGGCAGACCGGACCGCCCAGTTGCTCAAGGCACGCTACACCGGGCGCATCACGGTCGGGCAAACGGGTGCCTGGCTCAAGGAAAAACAGGACTACGGCCAGTACGCCGTCAATGTGGGCGAACTGGCCTCCGACGGCGTGTTGCA
>JBASJO010000243.1:0-8345 GCA_049655365.1 Rhodoferax sp.
TGGAAGTCAACGACGCCGTCAAGATCGCCGACGTGGTCATGATCCTGTTGCCCGACGAGCAAATCGCCGAGGTGTATTCCAACAACGTGGCACCCAACATCAAGCAGGGTGCGTCCCTGGTGTTCGCGCACGGTTTCAATGTGCATTACAACCAGGTCATCCCCCGTGCTGACCTGGACGTCTGGATGGTGGCGCCCAAGGCCCCCGGCCATACCGTGCGCAACACCTACACCCAGGGCGGCGGCGTGCCGCACCTGGTGGCCGTGCACCAGGACAAGAGCGGCAAGGCCCGTGACCTGGCCCTGTCCTACGCCATGGCCAACGGTGGCGGCAAGGCCGGCATCATCGAGACCAACTTCAAGGAAGAGACCGAGACCGACCTGTTCGGCGAGCAGGCCGTGTTGTGCGGTGGTGCTGTTGAGCTGATCAAGATGGGTTACGAGACCCTGGTCGAAGCCGGCTATGCCCCCGAGATGGCCTACTTCGAGTGCCTGCACGAGCTCAAGTTGATCGTCGACCTGATCTATGAAGGCGGCATCGCCAACATGAACTACTCGATCTCCAACAACGCCGAGTACGGCGAGTACGTGACCGGCCCCGAAGTCATCAATGCCCAGAGCCGTGAAGCCATGCGCAACGCACTCAAGCGCATTCAAAACGGTGATTACGCCAAGATGTTCATCCTCGAAGGCCGCACGAACTATCCTTCCATGACAGCACGCCGTCGCAACACCGCTGATCACAGCATCGAGGTGGTGGGTGCCCAGTTGCGCGCCATGATGCCCTGGATTGCCAAGAACAAGCTGGTGGACCAGACCCGCAACTAAGCACTGCGTGTTCTCAAAAGCAAAGGCTACTTCGGTAGCCTTTTGTTATTATGGACGCCACCCCTGGATCAAACGATTGGAAGAAGTGAACACACCCCAAACAGACCACGTCGATGGTGTGATGCTGAAAAAGCGTCGCAAAGGCATCTACATCCTGCCCAACCTGTTTACGCTGGCAGCGCTTTTTGGCGGCTTTTACGCCATTGTGATGGCCATCAATGGCCGTTTTGACCTGGCTGCGGTCGGCGTTTTTTGCGCCATGGTGCTCGACAGTCTGGACGGGCGCGTGGCACGCATGACCAACACCCAGAGCGCCTTTGGCGAGCAAATGGACTCGTTGTCCGACATGGTGTCGTTTGGCGCGGCGCCCGCCCTGATTGCCTATGTGTGGGCGCTCAAGGGCCTGGGCCGCTGGGGCTGGATTGCCGCGTTTGTGTATTGCGCCTGCGCGGCCTTGCGGCTGGCCCGCTTCAACGTCAACACGGCCGTGGTCGACAAGCGCTATTTCCAGGGTTTGCCGTCACCCGCGGCCGCCGCGCTGGTGGCCGGTTTTATCTGGGTCATGACCGATCTGGGCAGCGCCGGCCCGCAATGGGCCTGGCCGATGTTTGCCGTGTGCCTGTATGCCGGGTTGACCATGGTGACCAATGTGCCGTTTTACAGCTTCAAGGATGTTCAGATGAAGCGCAGCGTGCCTTTTGTGGTGATTGTGCTGATCGCCATCGGCATTGCCATCATCAACATCGACCCGCCCATCGTGATGTTTGGCTTGTTTGTGCTGTATGGCCTGAGTGGTTATGTGATTTATTTCTGGCGCAAGGCCAAGGGCATTCCCACCAGCGTCATCAGCACCTCAACCGATGAACCCGACGAGCGCGGCCTGCATCAATGAGGTGGAGCTGTGTTATATTGAAGCCATGCATACTTCTTCACTACCGCTAAACCTGACGTCCTACGGGCGGAGTGGTTAGCGCGTGATCGCATCAACCCCAAAAGCCCGTCAGCATCCGCGACGGGCTTTTTTGTTGCACCGACTTTCTAAATTGCCTTTGTAAATAGCCCAGGAGAAATGACATGTCAGACAAATTAATTATTTTCGACACCACCTTGCGTGATGGCGAGCAGTCGCCCGGTGCGTCCATGACCCGCGATGAAAAATTGCGCATTGCCCGGCAACTGGAACGGCTGAAAGTCGATGTCATCGAAGCCGGTTTTGCGGCCAGCTCCAATGGCGACTTTGAGGCTATCAAAGCCATTGCCCATGCCATCAAGGACTCCACCGTGTGTTCCCTGTCGCGCGCCAACGACCGCGACATCACGCTGGCAGCCGACGCGGTGCAGGGCGCCAACCGGGCTCGCATCCACACCTTCATTGCCACCTCGCCGGTGCACATGGAAAAGAAACTCCGCATGACCCCCGAGCAGGTGCTGGAACAGGCCAAACAGGCGGTGCGTTTTGCCCGCAACCGGGTGGCCGACATTGAATTCAGCGCTGAAGACGCTTACCGCAGCGAAGAAGACTTTTTGTGCCGGGTGATCGAAGCCGTGATCAAGGAAGGCGCCACCACCATCAACGTGCCCGATACCGTGGGGTATGCGATCCCCGAGTTGTACGGCAACTTCATCAAGCGCCTGCGTGAACGCGTGCCCAATGCTGACAAAGCCATTTGGTCAGTGCATTGCCACAATGACCTCGGCATGGCAGTGGCCAACTCGCTGGCCGGTGTCATGATTGGCGGCGCACGCCAAGTGGAATGCACCATCAATGGTCTGGGTGAGCGCGCCGGCAATTGCAGTCTGGAAGAGGTGGTGATGGCCTTGCGCACGCGGCGTGACTATTTTGACCTGGACGTCGGCGTGGACACCACCCAGATTCTGGCGGCCAGCCGCATGGTGAGCCAGACCACAGGTTTTGTGGTGCAGCCCAACAAGGCCATTGTGGGCGCCAACGCCTTTGCCCATGCCTCGGGCATTCACCAGGACGGCATGATGAAAGCGCGCGACACGTACGAGATCATGCGCGCCGAAGACGTGGGCTGGACCGCCAACAAGATCGTGTTGGGCAAGTTGAGTGGCCGCAATGCGTTCAAGCAGCGCCTGTTGGAGCTCGGTGTGCAAATGGACAGCGAAGCTGACGTCAACCTGGCCTTTGCCAAATTCAAGGAGCTCGCCGATCGCAAGAGCGAAATTTTTGATGAAGATATTCTGGCCTTGGTGAGCGAGGAAAACGTGGCGCAAAGCCATGACCAGTACGGTTTTGTCTCCCTGTCGCAGCACAGCGAGACCGGCGAAATCCCGCAAGCCACGGTGGTCATGACCATCGGCGGCAAGGAAGTCACCAGCACGGCCAATGGCAACGGGCCGGTGGACGCTTCGCTCAAGGCCATTGAATCCAACGTCAAGAGCGGCGCCGAGATGGTGCTGTATTCGGTGAATGCCATCAGCGGCTCGACTGAGAGCCAGGGTGAGGTGACCGTGCGCCTGCAAGGCAGTGGCCGCATTGTCAATGGTGTGGGCGCCGACCCGGACATCGTGGTGGCGTCGGCCAAAGCTTACCTGAGTGCCCTGAACAAGCTCCAGAGCCAGGCGGAGCGGGTGTCAGCCCAGGTCTGATGGATGCAAAAAGGTTTAACAAAGTTTAGTAAGTACTTGCTACAGCTAGACTTTTGTGGATAAACTGTGTCCTCGCTATTTGGTTTAAAGGAGAGACATTCATGACCACCGATCTAAACCGCTTGTTGGGCAGAAAAGTTCGTGGTTTGATTTGTCTTTTGGGCCTGTTGAGCTGGTTTGCCTGGACCCCCGTTGTGTATGCTGCGCCTGCGAAAACGCAGGTCAGCAAACAGAAAAAGGTGCAGGTCAGCAAGCACAAGAAAGCCCAGGTCGTGGCCAAGCACCGCGTGAAGAAACAGTTCGCTGTGGTCAAGCGCAAAGCGACGCGGGTCAGACAAGCCTATGTTGTCAAGCCGTCGGTGGGTCAAATGGCCGGCTTGCATCAGGCCAGCGACGATCTCAACCTCAAATCCAGCGTGGCCTACGTCATTGACCAGGACACCCAGGAAGTCCTGATCAGCAAAAATGACAAGGCGGTCCTGCCTATTGCGTCACTCACCAAGTTGATGACCGGTTTGATCGTCAGCGAAGCCAATTTGCCGATGGACGAAACCATCGCCATCACCCAGCAGGATGTCGACACCGAAAAGGGCAGCAGTTCCCGCTTGCGGGTCGGTGCCGAACTGAGCCGCGGCGAGTTGTTGCATCTGGCGCTGATGTCCAGTGAAAACCGCGCAGCCCATGCCTTGGGTCGGACTTACCCGGGTGGCCTGGCCGTCTTTACCCGGCTGATGAACGGCAAAGCCCTGATGCTGGGCATGAAAGACACCCGCTTTGTCGAGCCTACGGGTTTGTCCAGCAGCAACGTGTCCAGCGCGCGTGACCTGGCCAAGCTGGTGAACGTGGCTCACCAGCATCCGCTGTTGCGCGAGTTGAGCACCTCGACCGGCCACCAGGTGGCGGTGGGCAACCGGGTGTTGCAATACAACAATACCAACCGGCTGGTCAAAAACCCGAGCTGGGACATCGGTCTGCAAAAAACCGGTTATATCTCGGAGGCCGGTCGCTGCCTGGTGATGCAGACCAAGGTGGCGGGGCGCCAGCTGATCATGGTGTTTCTGGATTCGGCCGGCAAGCTGAGCCGTTTGGGCGACGCCGAGCGCGTGCGTCAATGGATCGAGTCGGCAGCCAATGCCGCTGTGTTCAAGCCAGAGGCTCAACTGACCGGAGGCTGATCAGGCTGGGTTGCTGCCGCGGTAGCCCAGGTTGGCTGAAATTTCATGGGCAGTGGCTTTCAGCTTGGGTAGCCAGGACTCTTCCAGTCGACCCGCTGGTGCGGAAATTGACAAGCCCGCCACCAATTTCCCCTGGTCGTCCAGAATGCCGGCCGCCATGCAGCGCACCCCCAGTTCGAGTTCTTCGTTGTCACTGGCAAAGCTATCCCGGCGCACCTTGGCGAGCTCGCGCTCAAGCGCTGGCAGTTGCGTAAGGCTGTTGCGGGTGTGGCCGCTGAGACCGGTGCGCAGGGCATAGGTTCGAACTTTTTGGGCGTCATCGGCGGCCAGGAAAAGTTTGCCCACCGACGTCAGGTGCAAGGGCGCACGGCCACCAATGGCCCGGATCACCTGCATGCCCGAGCGCTCGCTGTAGGCTCGTTCAACATAAATGATTTCATCGCCCTGACGGATGCTCAGGTTGACCGGTTGTTGAATCAACCGGTGCAATTCGCGCATGGGCTCCAGCGCCGCATCGCGCACATTCAAACGATTCTTGACGAGGTTGCCCAATTCCAGCAGGCGCATGCCCAGGCGGTAACTGCCGGCCTGGGGATGGTCGACAAACCGGCCCAGCACCAGGTCGTTCAGGATGCGGTGCGCGGTGGACGGGTGCAGCCCGGTCTTGGCGCTGATTTCCTTCAGGGAAATAGCCTCTTCCTGGGAGGCCAGCACATCCATCAGCGTCATCATGCGTTCGATGACCTGGATCGTGGGTGTGGCGGGCAGGGGGGTGTCAATGTTTCGCATGCAAAAGCCTGAAGTGAAGCCTCATTTTATCTGGTGAAATTTTCTGTCGATAACTGGTTGAGACGCGTCATGTCGTTGAATGACTGCCATTGCTGGTTGACCAAAAGCTGAAACGGCTTGAAGCGGGTTTTGTAGGACATTTTCCGGCTCTCTGCCACCCAATAGCCCAGGTAAAGGTAGCGCAAACCCCGGGCCTGGACTTGCCTGATTTGCCAGAGCACGTTGTAGGTGCCCAGGGACTGACCCGCTTCAGGTTCATAGAAGGTGTAGACCGCCGACATGCCATCGTCAAGCTGGTCAATGACGGAGACCATCTTGAGAACACCGGGCCCGGCGCCTGCCGACGGCTCGCGGAATTCGACCAGCAAGGAGTTGGCGTGGCTTTCAATCAGAAAGTCCTGGTACTGGGTCCTGTCATCGGCATCCATGCCGCCGTCCGGGTGGCGCGCCTGCTGGTAGCGTTGGTACAGTGCAAAGTGCTCTGATGAGAAGAAGGGCGTGCGGGTGATGGTGGCGATCAAGTGCTGGTGCTGTACCCAGGCGCGCTTTTGGCTGCGGTCCGGCTGGAACTCGGCCACCGGCAAACGCAGCGAGCGGCAGGCCTGGCATTGATCACAATGAGGGCGGTAATAAAACAGGCCGCTACGCCTGAAACCATGGCGCATCAGCACCGAGTAGCCCGCGGTGTCGATCAGATGCGCGGGCGTGGCCACCTGCGAGCGGGCGATCTGTCCATGCAGATAACTGCATGGGTAGTCTGCCGTGGCATAAAACTGCAAAGTTTTGAGCGCTGTTTCCTGGGACTGATTCACGCTGGGGCCGTATTGAAAGCAAAGAGTTCCTGCCAGTATAGGGACTTGAAATGCCAGTCCGGCGGCGGGCGTCCGGACAAGTCGTCAACTCGTTTGACAAACTCAGCCCTGGAAATTTCGTGCGCACCCAGCGACTTCAGATGCGCCGTGTTTTGCTGGCAATCGATCTGGCTGATCTGATGGTGGCGGCACAGACTGACCAGGGCCGCCAGGGCAATTTTGGAGGCGTCGGGCTGGCGGTAAAACATCGACTCGCCAAACACCGCCTGCCCGATCGCGACACAATACAGGCCGCCCGCCAATTCACCTTTGACCCAGGTCTCGATGCTGTGGGCAAAACCAGCCTGGTGCAGCGCGATGTAAGCCTCGATCATGTCGGGCACGATCCAGGTCCCGTGCGCGCCGTGCCGTGGGCTGGATGCACAGGCTTGAATCACTTGCGCAAAGGCGCTGTCAATGCGGATTTCACAGTCTGGATCGTTGACAAATTTTTTCAAGGTTTTTTTCAACGAGGGTGACAGCTTGAACTGATCGACTTCAAGCACCATGCGCGGCGCCGGGCTCCACCACAAAATGGGTTGTCCGGCACTGAACCAGGGAAAGATGCCGTTGCGGTAGGCTGCCTGGAGCGTACCGACCGACAAATCGGCGCCTGCGCACAACAGACCTGGCGCCACCGCGTCAAGACCCCACGCTGAATCCACCGGTGGAAAAGGCTCACCGCTGGTCAGCCAGGGCAATGGGGCAGCGTCGTCTGTCATTTAACTGTGGTGCAAGCGGATTGCATGGCG
Source organism: Rhodoferax sp. (assembly GCA_049655365.1). Classification (GTDB taxonomy): domain Bacteria; phylum Pseudomonadota; class Gammaproteobacteria; order Burkholderiales; family Burkholderiaceae_C; genus Rhodoferax. The sequence goes on from JBASJO010000243.1 coordinate 7,008, forward strand.
GGTGGCATTCAAAAACGGCGGCGCCAGCGATTACAATACCTGAGTCGGGGCGTAGCGCAGCCTGGTAGCGCATCTGGTTTGGGACCAGAGGGTCGAAGGTTCGAATCCTTTCGCCCCGACCATTATTTCAAGGCTTGTCGGTTTTTGACCGACGAGCCTTTGTTTTTGGTGCTCAGCCCGGCGCTTTGTTGGCAGCATGGCTCATTTTCTTTAATTGGTAAAGTGCTTCCAAGGCTTCACGCGGGCTCAAGTCATCGGGGTTGATGGCTTCCAGAGCAAGGTCAACTGCGCTGCTGGTCGTCACGTCGGCCATGACAGGCGCGGCAAACAGGTCAATCTGGGCCTGCTGGGTTGACGCTTGCGCCTCCAGTGCCTCCAGCGTCTGGCGCGCCTGGTTCAGCACGGCAGCCGGCATGCCGGCCAGTCGCGCCACCTGAACCCCATAACTTTTACTGGCCGGACCGGGTTGGATTTCGTGCAGGAAAACAATGTTGCGGCCCGATTCGGCCGCGCTCACATGCACGTTTATGGCGCCATGGTGCGTCGCGGGGAATTCGGTCAACTCGAAATAATGCGTGGCAAACAGGGTGTAGGCCTGGGTCTTGTCATGCAGCTGGGTGGCGATGGCCGAGGCCAGCGCCAGGCCATCAAAGGTGCTGGTGCCGCGGCCGATTTCATCCATCAGCACCAGCGAGTTGGGCGTGGCCGCAAGCAAAATTTGCGCGGCCTCGGTCATCTCCAGCATGAAGGTCGACTGGGCGTTGGCCAGGTCGTCGGCCGCGCCAATGCGGGTGTGGATGGCGTCGATGGGTCCCAGCCGGCAGCGCTTGGCGGGCACATAACTGCCCATGCTGGCCAGCAGCGTGATCACCGCAATCTGCCGCATGTAGGTCGATTTGCCGCCCATGTTGGGGCCGGTGATGATCTGCATGCGCTGCTTCGGCCCCAGGTGTGTGTCGTTGGCAATGAAGGCGCCACTGCTGGTCTCGGCGAGCCGGGCCTGCACAACAGGGTGGCGCCCGGCCTCGATGTCCAGGCAGGGTTCTTTGGCAAACTGGGGCGCGCTCCAGTCCAGCGTCAGGCTGCGCTCGGTCAAGGCACACAGGGCATCAAGCGTGGCCAGCGCGCGCGCCAGGTCCGTGAGTGCCGGCACAAAGGGCTGTAACTCATCCAGCACTTGCTCGTACAGAAATTTCTCGCGCGCCAGCGCCCGCTCCTGGGCGCTGAGCGCCTTGTCTTCAAAGGCCTTGAGTTCGGGCGTGATGAAGCGCTCGGCGTTTTTCAGGGTCTGGCGACGGCGGTAGTCGTCGGGCACCTTGTCGAGCTGGCCTTGCGACA
>JBASJO010000244.1:0-14015 GCA_049655365.1 Rhodoferax sp.
CACTTGTTCAGCCTGCGAAAGTTGGCAAAGCTGTGCAAGCTGGCAAGCCTGCCAAGTCAACAGCCACCGTCAAGATGACGGCGCCCGCCAAGGCCCAGCCGGTCAAAGTGGTGGCAGTCAAGCCTGCGGCAGTCAAACCTGCGGCAGTCAAGCCGGCCGCTGTCAAGGCAGCCAAGGCAAGCGTCAACCCGGTGGCCAAGCCTGTGAAACCCGCCCCCAAGAAAAAGCCTCAAGAAGTGACCACTCAAACTCCCGTATCCCCCAAAGTGACCGCACCAGCGGCTGTCAAACCTGTCGCCAAAGTCGCCGCGCCCACCACCCAGATGACGCCCTCCGGCGTGCCGGTGCGTACCGGCCGGCCTTCTTCGCGTCTGGCGCAATTGACCGTGCCATCCATGGCCCAGGCCGTGGCCTCCACCGCCGCCAAGTCCAGCTTTACCCAGATGACCAGCGTCATGCCTATCGTGTCACCCCTGGCTTCGTCGGTTAAAAAAGACAAGAAGCTGGCCAACAACTGGAAAACCAAGCCTGTCAGCGAACTGGTTGATGCCGAGATCCTGGCCATGTCGGACGACGAGTACATGAACGACACCCAGTTGGCGTACTTCAAGCTGAAACTGGTTCAACTCAAGAATGACATGCTCAGCAATGCCGGTGAAACCACCGAGCATCTGCGCGAAGACACGGTGGTGGTGCCTGACCCTGCCGACCGTGCCACCATTGAGGAAGAGCATGCCCTGGAATTGCGCACCCGTGACCGTGAGCGCAAATTGCTCAAGAAGATCGAGCAGTCGATCACCCGCATCGATGCCGGCGACTACGGCTACTGTGATGAAACCGGCGAGGCCATTGGTGTCGGGCGACTGCTGGCACGGCCCACCGCCACGCTGTCCCTGGAAGCGCAGCAGCGCCGCGAGCTCAAACAGAAAATGTTTGGTGACTGAGCATGTCTGAAGGTTCCCAGCGTCGGTTTGATTGATATGGCAACGCTACCCACCGGCTCACGATTACTGGCCAAGGTTGCCAAGTTTGTTCGCAATCCAAGCGTGCATTGGAGCGACCTGGACAAGATCGAGGCCGAAGGCGAATCCGGATCAGCATCAGACGCCGGACCCGAATCCGAGTTGGCGATCGAGCCGACCCTGGCACATAACCGCCAGACGCTCAAGGACATGATCGATCGCAAGCGCCATGAGGACGCGATTCGCAAGTGCGAGTTCGATGAGTTGCGCCAATTGCGGCGCCAAGCCTCGATTGCCAAGCCCGATGCGGGCGACAAACCCACCTCCTTTGGCGCGCCCACGAACCTCAGCGATCTGGATGAGCGGGCCATGACCCTGCGCAAAATTGACGAGATTGAGGCCCAGATGTCGCGCCAGTGGTGGAAGGGTCAAAAGTCAGGACCCGTGACCGAGTCGGGGCCCGCCCTGCCCGGCGCGCAGGCCCCGGATGCCAGCGACGACAGCCTGTTTGCCTCGACTCAGGTCAAGCACAGCCGGATGGATTTTGACGATATTCCGACCCTGCTGGGGCAGGGGCCGACGCTGCAGACCGGGACCTCTTCTTTCGGCGCTGACCTGTTCCCGGACGCGGAAGTGCCGCCGCGCCCGGTGACCGACGCGCATGGCTTTGATGCAGCCAAATTGTTGGTCTCGGAGCTCAATGACAACCTGGCCGATCCGGATCTGGAGGAGGCTGCGGTGCGCTTTGCCAATGGCGACGACGCCGGTGCAGAGTCGGTGTTGTTGACCGCCTTGCGGGCCCAGCCCGCGCTCACGGTCGTGGTTCAGGCCCAGGCCGAAGCCCTGTTTGATCTGTACCGCAGTCTGGGGCAGCAAGCCAGTTTTGCCCGTGAAGCTGAAAACTTTGCACGCCAGTTTGCCTGTCCGGCACCCGTCTGGACACCCTTGTCCAAAGCGCCTGAGCCCGCGCCATTGGCAGCGCCGCAGCCTTTGGTCTGGCGCAGCCCGGCGCTTCTTGATGTGCCGGCGCTGGCGACTTTGCCCGACGTGCTGCCGATGACGGATTGTTTGTCGCTGGATTGGTCGGGCCTGCGGGAGATCACGACCGCCGCGGCGCAGCGCCTGGCCGCCTTGTTTGCCGCCTGGAGCACCCAGCCGGGCTGCCTGGAATTTCAGGGTGAGCAGGTGTTGGTGCAATTGGTGCGCGCTGCCACGCCCAGAGGAGCCCGTCAGACCGCGGCGTACTGGTGGGCTTTGCGCATGGACCTGTTGCGTGTCCTGCAGTGGCAGGATGACTTTGAATTGGCGGCGTTTGAATTTTGCATAACGTTCGAGACGGCCCCCGGTTCATGGTCGCCCGCAAGCTGCGTGTTGCGCCAGCCCGGGGCCGACCTGTCCAGCGCAAGCACGCCCGCGGCGCCGGCGCAGACTGTGGCTTTGGTGGGTGAGCTGTACGGTGACGTGGTCACTGGTTTGCCGGTGTTGGACAACGCCGGCAAGCCCAGGCAGACCCTGGTCATTTCATGTCAGCAGCTGATCCGGGTCGATTTTTCTGCCGCTGGCAGCCTGCTGAATTGGGTCGCACGGGGTCAGGCGCTGGGGCATCAGATTGAATTCAGGGACGTGCCGTTTTTGGTCGCCGCCTTTTTCAATCTGATTGGCATCAATCAGCATGCCCAAGTGCTGACGCGGAGCCATTAGGCCTCGATCAACAAAGGAATTTCATGGAGCAATTTCACGGCACCACCATCATCAGTGTGCGCCGCAAGACCCCTGAGGGGGTGCAGGTCGCCATTGGCGGCGATGGCCAGGTGACGCTGGGCAACATTGTGGTCAAGGGCACGGCACGCAAGGTGCGCAAGCTCTACCACGGCAAGGTGTTGGCTGGCTTTGCCGGTGCCACGGCCGACGCCTTCACGCTGTTTGAGCGCTTTGAGGCCAAACTGGAAAAACACCAGGGTCATTTGGTGCGCGCCGCCATCGAGCTCACCAAGGACTGGCGTACCGACCGCGTGCTGCGTCGTCTGGAGGCCATGCTGGCGGTGGCCGACCTGGAGGCGTCGCTCATCATTACCGGCAACGGCGACGTGCTGGAGCCCGAGAACGGCATTGTCGCCATTGGGTCGGGCGGTGCCTATGCCCAGGCGGCGGCCATTGCCCTGCTCAACCACACCGACCTGTCGGCCACCGACATGGTCAAAAAATCGCTTGAAATTGCCGGTGAGATCTGCATCTACACCAACATGAACCACACGATTGAATCGCTCTAACTTCATGGCAGGCCTGTTACCCCGAAGCATGAAAGAAGACTGTCATTGCGGACTTGATCCGCAATCCATGCAGTCGCAAGTCATGGATGCCGGGTCGTGGCCCGGCATGACAAGCTGGTTCTTTCAAATTAACCCCTGAGCTTTGCAGGGCAGCGCAAATTGGCGCGCTCCTCAACTGATTAAATATGTCCTCTCTCACCCCCCAGCAAATTGTCGCCGAGCTCGACAAACACATCGTCGGCCAGCAGCAGGCCAAGCGTGCGGTGGCCATTGCCTTGCGCAACCGCTGGCGCCGCCAGCAGGTCGGCCCCGAGTTGCGCAGCGAGATCACGCCCAAGAACATCCTGATGATCGGCCCCACGGGTGTGGGCAAAACCGAAATTGCACGCCGCCTGGCACGGCTGGCCGACGCGCCCTTCATCAAGGTCGAGGCCACCAAATTCACCGAGGTGGGCTATGTGGGCAAGGACGTCGACGCCATCATCCGTGACCTGGCCGACATTGCGGTCAAACAAACGCGCCAGGCCGCCACCAAATCGGTGCGCGAGCGCGCCGCCGACGCCGCCGAAGACCGGGTGCTCGACATCCTGATCCCGATGCCGCGCCAGGAGTTTGGCGTGGTGGAAGGTGGCGAGCCAGAGAGCGTGGCGCGCCAGACCTTCCGCAAGAAACTGCGCGAAGGTCAGCTCGATGACCGTGACATCGAGCTTGACGTGGCGCAAAACACGCCGCAGCTTGAGATCATGGGGCCGGCCGGCATGGAAGAGATGACCGAGCAATTGCGCGGCATGTTTGGCCAGCTCAACCAGAACAAGGTGCACAAGCGCAAGCTCAAGATCGCCGAAGCGCTCAAGCTGCTGGTGGAAGAAGAGGCCGCCAAACTGGTCAACGAGGACGAGATCAAAACCCAGGCACTGCACATGCTGGAGCAAAACGGCATTGTCTTCATTGATGAGATCGACAAGGTCACGTCACGCGCGGAAGGCAGTGGTGCCGAGGTTTCGCGCCAGGGCGTGCAGCGCGACCTGCTGCCGCTGGTCGAAGGCACCACGGTGTCGACCAAATACGGCATGGTCAAGACCGACCACATTTTGTTCATTGCCTCGGGTGCGTTCCATTTGAGCAAGCCCAGTGATCTGATACCCGAGTTGCAGGGGCGCTTCCCGATCCGGGTCGAGTTGCAGTCCTTGTCGGTCGCCGATTTTGTCTCGATCCTGACGCAAACCACGGCCTCGCTGGTCAAGCAGTACCAGGCGCTGCTGGCGACCGAGCAGGTGACGGTGGAGTTTTCGGAGGCCGGTATTCAACGCTTGGCGCAGATTGCCTTCGATGTGAATGAGCGCACCGAAAACATAGGCGCGCGCCGCCTGTCCACCGTGATGGAGCGCCTGCTCGACGAAGTCAGCTTCAACGCCGCCAATTTGACCGGTCAAACCATTCAGATCGACGCGGCTTATGTTGATGGCCGCCTGGCCGAACTCAGCCAGAACGAAGATTTGAGCAGGTATATTCTCTAAATATTGCGGGTCAGACCACTCGCGAAGCGATGTGCTCTGACCCCAACACTTCGTCGGATGTCCTGCTGTTCGCATTCAGACCGCTCGCAACGCGACGTGCTCTGACCCCAACACTTCCTCTTTCCTCACACATCACATTCACTTAGAACGCTAAGTGCTTCATTTAGAACGATATTTAACCTGAATCAAGGTTCTGAATCGCTTCTAAGTCTTTGATTTCATTGTAAAAATTTTTCGCAAAGAGGTTTGCACACGCGGTTTTTGCTGCTACAGTGCAAAAAAGTGCAATTTAGTGGTGAATTGTGCTTTTACACCACCGTTTCCCCGTTCATTTTGAAAATCAAAGGCCAGCTATCGTGTTTCAAGGGGCTTCCTCATTAAGTCTTGACGCAAAGGGTCGGCTGTCTGTGCCGACCCGGCATCGTGACGTCTTGAACGCCCTGGCCGCGGGTCAGCTCACCATCACCAAACACCCGCACGGCTGCCTGATGATTTTCCCGCGTCCCGAATGGGAAAAGTTCAGTGCACGCATTGCCGCCTTGCCCATGTCGGCGCAATGGTGGAAGCGTATTTTTCTCGGCAATGCCATGGATGTCGAGCTCGACAGCACCGGGCGCGTGCTGATTTCGCCCGAACTGCGCGCAGCGGCCGGCATCACCAAGGAATCGGTGTTGTTGGGCATGGGCAACTCGTTCGAGTTGTGGGACAAGGCCACCTATGACGCCCAGGAGGCGCAGGCCATGCAGGGTGACATGCCCGATGTCTTCAAGGACTTCTCTTTCTGAAGGCCCGTGGTGGAAACTGCATGGACCCATACCACCGTCTTATTGAGTGAAGCAGTCGACGCTTTGCTCGGGGTGGCCGACGCTGCACGTCAGACGACCAAGCCGCAGCCTGCTGGCCAGGCGCCGGTCTTTGTCGATGCCACCTTTGGCCGCGGCGGTCACAGCCGCCTGATCCTGTCGCGTTTGCCGGCCAATGCCCGCCTGATCGCTTTCGACAAGGACCTCGACGCCCTGACCGAGGCCGCCAGCATCACCGATCCGCGTTTCTCCATTCGCCACCAGGGCTTCAGCCATCTGGGCGAGTTGCCGCCTGCCAGCGTGGCCGGTGTCCTGTTGGACCTGGGCATCAGTTCACCCCAGGTGGACAACCCGGCGCGCGGTTTCAGTTTCAGGGGCGCAGGTCCGTTGGACATGCGCATGGACACCACGCGCGGTCAAAGCGTGGCCGAGTGGCTGGCCCATGCCGAGCTGGATGAAATTCTGGAGGTGATTCGTGACTATGGTGAAGAACGGTTTGCTGGCGCCATTGCAAAGGCGATTGTTGCGCGCCGACAGGCACGGGGCCCCCTTTCAACCACCACTGAACTGGCCCAACTCGTGGCTGACACGGTCAAAACCCGCGAGCCGGGCAAGGACCCTGCAACGCGCACATTTCAGGCTTTTCGGATTTTCATTAACGCCGAGCTTGAAGAACTGCAACAGGCCCTAGCGGCCAGCCTCAAGGTGCTGCAACCGGGCGGACGACTGGTGGTGATCAGTTTCCATTCTCTGGAAGACCGCATCGTCAAACAGTTCCTGGCCAAGCATTCGCGCGAGGTGTTTGACCGCCGGGCGCCTTTTGCCGCTCCCCAGGTGATGCAATTCAAGGTGCTGGCACGGGTCAAGCCCGGCGCGGTCGAGGTGGCCGCCAACCCTCGTTCGCGCAGTGCCATCATGCGGGTGGCCGAGCGCATCGGGCCAGTCGCTGTGGGGTCACAGCCATGACGCGGCTCAATCTGGTGTTGTTGCTGGGCGTGCTGCTCAGTGCCCTGTACCTGGTCAATGTGCAGTACGAGTCGCGCCGGGTCTACTCCGAGCTCGACCGGGCCAAGTCGCAAGCGCTGAAGCTCGCGACCGAAAACGAACGGCTGCAGGTCGAGAAGCGGGCCCAGGCCACTTCGGCACGGGTTGAAAGCCTGGCCAGATCAAAGCTGCAAATGCGTGCGGCAACCCCGGCGGTCACGGCCTATGTCACCTATACCGAGCGCCCGGCCAGCGCGGTCCCGGGAAGCCAGCCATGAGCCGCAGCATTGCCTACACCTCCAGCCCCTTGCTGGCCAGTCCCACGCCGGTGTGGCGCAGCAAGTTCATTGTGGCCGTGATCGCCTTGTCTTTTGCTGGCCTGGTGGGGCGGGCGGTGTACATCCAGGTCATTGAAAACGAGTTTTTCCAGCGGCAGGGCGAGGTGCGCTTTGCCCGCACCCTGGCGCTGCCAGCCAGCCGTGGCCGCATTCTGGACCGCAACGGCATCGTGCTGGCTTCCAGCATCCCGGTCCCCAGCATCTGGGCGATTCCGGAAGACGTGCCACGTGATCCGGCAGGCCTGAAAAAACTGGCCAGTCTGCTCGACATGCCGTTGGCAGAGCTGAACAAGAAACTGGAAGACGAAGACAAGACCTTTGTCTGGCTCAAGCGCCAAGTCGATGAATCGGTCGGCAATGAAATCGCCGCCCTGGGCCTCAAGGGCGTTTACCAGCGCAAGGAATACAAACGTCAATACCCCGAGGGCGAAGCCGCCGCCCACGTGGTGGGTTTCACCAACGTGGAAGATCAGGGCCAGGAAGGCATGGAGCTCACCTTCAACAAGGCGCTGGGTGGCCGCGATGGCTCGCGGCGTGTCATCAAGGACCGCATGGGCCGGGTGGTGGAAGACGTGCGTGAGCAGATTGCGCCGGTCGATGGCCGTGACCTGCAGCTCAGCATCGACAGCAAGGTGCAGTTTTTTGCCTATCAGACGCTCAAGGAGGCGGTGCTGGCGCACAAGGCCAAGGCCGGCAGTGTGGTGGTACTGGATGTGCAAACCGGCGAGGTGCTGGCGTTGGCCAACTACCCCAGTTTTGTGCCCGACAAGCGCCGCAATTTGAGCGGTGCGCAATTGCGCAACCGGGCCCTGACCGACACTTTCGAGCCGGGCTCGACCATGAAGCCGTTCATTATTGCCGCGGCGTTGAACCAGGGCATGGTGACGCCGGAATCAAAAATTCAGACCGCGCCCGGGCGCATGAGCATCGGCAGCGCCACCATCAGTGATACCCATCCCAATGGCATCCTGAGTGTGACCGAGGTGATCCAGAAGTCGAGCAACGTGGGCACGGTCAAGATCGCCATGCAAATGGCGCCCCGCAAAATGTGGGAGATGTACAGCCAGGTCGGTTTTGGCCAGAAGCCGGAGCTGCCCTTTCCTGGGGCCGTGAGCGGCCGGCTGCGGCCCTACAAGAGCTGGCGCCCGATCGAACAGGCCACCATGAGCTACGGTTACGGCGTCTCGGTCAGCCTGTTTCAGCTGGCCCACGCCTACACCATCTTTGCTCGCGACGGCGACCTGGTACCGGTGACCATGTTCAAGATGAACGCGCCTGCCGTGGGCGTGCCGGTGATCGATGCCCGGCATGCCCGCGACGTGCGCCACATGCTGCATCTGGTGACCGGCCCGGGCGGCACGGCGCAAAAAGCGCAAGCCATGGGCTACTCGGTGGGCGGTAAAACCGGCACCGCGCACAAGGTGGAAGGCAAGGGTTATGCCGACAAAAAGTACCGCGGTGTTTTTGCTGGCCTGGCGCCCATCGACGCCCCTCGCATTGCCGTGGCGGTGATGATTGACGAGCCCAGCAATGGTCAGTACTACGGTGGTCTGACCGCCGCCCCGGTGTTCAGCCAGACGGTGCAGCAAACCCTGCGCGTGTTGGGCATTGCGCCCGACCAGTCGGTGGTGCCGCAGGTGATCACCGACGCCGTGGAAGAAAGTTTCTGATGCTGCGGCAGCTTCTCAACCCCCAAGACGCCGCGGCCTGGTTGCGTGCGCGCGTCACCGGTGTCTTGCGCACCGACGGCCGCCAAGTCCAGCCCGGCGACGCTTTTTTGGCCTGGCCGGGTGCCGCCTTCGACGCCCGCGCCCAGGTGGCTGCGGCGCTGGCGGCGGGCGCCGCAGCCTGTCTGGTGGAGCAGGACGGCGCGCAGATCTTTGCCTTCAGCGACGCGCGCGTGGCCACGTACCCAGGTCTGAAAGCGGCCAGCGGTCTGGTGGCGGATGCCTGGTTTGGCAGCCCCAGCCAGCGCCTGGCGGTGTTGGCAGTGACCGGCACCAATGGCAAGACCTCCAGCACCTGGTGGCTGGCGCAAGCCCTGTCGAACCTGGCATCGACTGCGCCCATTCCCTGTGCTGTGGTGGGTACCCTGGGTGTGGGGGTGCCGCCCGCTTTGGTGAGCACCGGCTTGACCACCCCGGACCCGGTCGCGCTGCAGGCAGCATTTGCCACATTTGTCCAGCAAGGTCTGCAAGCTTGCGCCATCGAGGCCTCGTCCATCGGCATTGAAGAGGCCCGCCTGGCAGGCACCCGGATCCACACCGCGGTGCTGACCAACGTGACGCAGGACCATCTGGATTACCACGGTGACATGGCCAGTTATTGGCGCGCCAAGGCCAGCCTGTTTGCCTGGCCCGCCTTGCGCGCTGCCGTGGTCAATGTCGACGACCCCTACGGTGCCGAACTGGCCGGGCGACTGTCGGCTGGAGCGCTCGACCTCTGGACCCTGTCCATTGCGCCCGGTGCGGCCAATCGCGCCCGCTTGCAGGCGCAGGACATCCGTTATGAAGCGCAGGGCGTGGCCTTTACTGTGGTCGAGGGTCCGCAGCGCCTGCCGCTGGCAACCCAGCTCATCGGCGCCTTTAACGTGAGCAATGTGCTGGGCGTGATCGCCGCCATGCGCACCCTGGGCGTGGCCCTGGCGGACGCGGTGCAAGCCTGTGCCCACCTGACGCCGGTGCCCGGGCGCATGGAGTGCGTCAGCGTGGTGGGCCAGCCCCTGGTGGCGGTTGACTACGCCCACACCCCCGATGCGCTGGCCAAGGCGCTGGCGGCGCTGCGGCCCCAGGCGCAGGCGCGGGGCGGCAAGTTGTGGTGTGTGTTTGGTTGCGGTGGCAACCGTGACACGGCCAAGCGCCCACTGATGGGCGCCGTGGCAGCGGCTCATGCCGACCGCGTGGTGGTGACTAGCGACAACCCGCGCGGTGAAGCCATGGACACCATCATCAGCCAGATTCTGCTGGGTTTGACCGGGGTGGCCGGCGTGCAGGTGGAGCCGGATCGCGCGCGCGCCATTACCCAGACGCTGGCGCAGGCCAGTCCCCTGGATGTGGTCTTGCTGGCCGGCAAGGGTCATGAGAATTACCAGGAAATTGCCGGCGAACGCCTGCCTTTTTCTGACATTGAACAAGTGAAGCAGGTCCTGGCCCGCCCGGTGATGCACCAGCAGGAGCAAACCCGATGAGCGCCATGATGAGCTTGCAGCAAGTGGCCGCCTGGTTGGCCCCCGCGCCATGGCAGACCGACGGGTTGGACCCTGCCCAGGTGGTCATTCTGCGCGTGCACACCGACACCCGCACGCTGGCCCCCGGCGACCTGTTTGTGGCCTTGTATGGCGAGCGCTTTGACGGCAATGACTTTTTGCAGGAGGCACGGGCCAAAGGCGCAGTCGCTGCGATTTGCCAGGGTGACGGTGCACTGGAGAAACTGCGGCTGGCCGGTTTGCCGGGTGTGCTCGTGCCCGACGCCCGGCTGGCGCTGGCGCAATTGGCCACGCACTGGCGCAAGCAGTTCAGCTTGCCGTTGATCGCGGTGACCGGCTCCAACGGCAAGACCACGGTGACGCAGATGATCGCCAGCATCCTGCGCGCCCAGGCCCCCGAGGCTTGCCTGGCGACCCAGGGCAACCTGAACAACGACATCGGTGTGCCGCTGACCGTGCTGGGCTTGCGCGCCCACCATCGCCTGGCCGTGGTCGAACTCGGCATGAACCACCCCGGTGAAATCGCCGCCCTGGCCGCTATTGCCCAGCCCACGGTGGCGCTGGTCAACAACGCCCAGCGGGAGCATCTGGAGTTCATGCAGACGGTGGAAGCTGTGGCGCAGGAAAACGGCGCGGTGATTGACGCACTGCCGCCCGATGGGTCGGCGGTGTTCCCGGTCGATGACGCCTTCAGTGCGTTATGGGCGCTCAAGGCGGGATCGCGCGCGTGTTTGTGTTTTGGCCAGTCTCCCGTCATTGCGAGCGAAGCGCGGCAATCCATGACTTCCGAAGGCATGGATCGCCACGCCCTACGGCCTCGCGATGACGGTGCATTGTCAGCCGCAGTGCACGCCACACAAGCGGTCTGGTCGGGCGCGGCCTGGCAGGTCAGCGTCATGACGCCGCGCGGCGCGCTGCATTACGCGCTGCACATTGCCGGCGCCCACAACGTCAAGAATTCCCTCGCGGCCGTGGCGTGCGTGCTGGCCGCTGGCGTGCCGCTGGCGGCGATTTCCGCCGGGCTGGAAGCCTTCGAGCCGGTCAGGGGCCGCTCACGGGCGCTGCTGGTGCAGCACGGCGGCCGCGCCATCACGCTGGTGGACGACAGCTACAACGCCAATCCCGACTCGGTGCGCGCCGCCGTCGAGGTGCTGGCGGCACTGCCCGGGCCGCGTTTGCTGGTGCTGGGCGATATGGGCGAGGTGGGTGACCAGGGACCACAGTTCCATGCCGAAGCCTTGCAGTTGGCGCTGGCCATGCACATCGAAAAAATCATCGTGACCGGCAGCGCTTGTGCGCAAGCGGCCAAACCCTTCGCCGCCATTGAAGTGCATGCCGACATGGCCGCTGTGCAGGCGGCCGTGCTGGCGGCGCTGCCCACCGTGGCCAGCGTGCTGGTCAAGGGCTCACGCTTCATGAAGATGGAACGGGTGGTCGAGGCCATCGTGCAGGCCGCAACACAGGACAAGGAGACCGCCCCATGCTGATCTGGCTCACCCAATGGTTGCAAAGCCTGTCGCCTGATCTGGGTTTTTTACGGGTCTTCCAGTACCAGACCTTTCGCGCCGTGATGGCGGCACTGACCGCGCTGCTGATGGGGCTGGCGGCCGGCCCCTGGGTGATCCGGCGCCTGACCGCGCTCAAGATCGGCCAGCCGATTCGTGGCTACGGCATGGAAACGCACCACGTCAAAAGCGGCACGCCCACCATGGGCGGCGTGTTGATCTTGCTGTGCATTGCGATCTCGACGCTGCTCTGGTTTGACTGGAGCAACCGTTTTGTCTGGATTGTGTTGCTGGTCACGCTGGGCTTTGGCGCCATTGGCTGGTCGGACGACTGGCGCAAGGTGGTCAACAAGGACCCCGAGGGCATGCCCTCGCGCGAAAAATACCTGTGGCAGTCGCTGATCGGCCTGCTGGCGGCGCTCTACCTGGTGTTCAGCATTTCCGAGAACACCAACTACCGGGTGCTGGAGTTGTTTTTTACCTGGGTGCAGTCCGGCTTCGATTTGAGCCTGCCGCCCAAGGCCGGGCTCATGGTGCCGTTTTTCAAGGAAATCAGCTATCCGCTGGGCGTGCTGGGCTTTGTTCTGCTGACCTATCTGGTGATCGTCGGCTCCAGCAACGCGGTCAACCTGACCGACGGCCTGGACGGTCTGGCCATCATGCCGGTGGTGATGGTCGGGGCCTGTTTGGGAGTGTTTGCCTATGTCACCGGCAACTCGGTGTTTGCCCGCTACCTGTTTCTGCCGCACATTCCTGGAGCCGGCGAATTGATGATCTTTTGCGCCGCCATGGCCGGCGCGGGGTTGGCGTTCCTGTGGTTCAACACCCATCCGGCGCAAGTCTTCATGGGCGACGTGGGTGCGCTGGCGCTGGGCGCCGCCCTGGGCACCATTGCCGTGATCGTGCGCCAGGAAATCGTGCTGGCCATCATGGGTGGCATTTTCGTGGTCGAGGCGCTGTCGGTGATGCTGCAGGTGAGCTGGTTCAAGTACACCAAGAAGCGTTTCGGCCAGGGCCGGCGCCTGTTGAAGATGGCCCCGTTGCACCACCATTTCGAGAAAAACGGCTGGAAGGAAACCCAGGTCGTGGTGCGTTTCTGGATCATCACCATGCTGCTGTGCCTGGTGGGTTTAAGCACACTGAAGCTGCGCTGAAGATGTCCAAGCTGCAATCCCAAGCTGTGCTGATCCTGGGCCTCGGCGCGTCCGGCTTGGCCATGGCACGCTGGTGCGCGCGCCGTGGCGCTCAGGTCACGGTAGCCGACACGCGCGCCACACCGCCGCAGTTGGCAGCCTTGCAGCGCGACGTGCCGGCTGCACGCTTTGTGACCGGGCCGCTGGATGCCGAGCTGTTGCAGGGCGGCATCACGGCTGTGTTCAAGAGCCCGGGCCTGAGTCCGGCGGACATCGCACCGGTGGCAGCGGCCGCCCAGGCCCTGGCGATTCCGCTGGCGGGCGAGCTGAGCCTGTTCGCGCAAGCGCTGGCCGAGCTCAAGACCGACCGCGACTACGCGCCCAAGGTACTCGCCATCACCGGCACCAATGGCAAGACCACGGTGACCTCACTGACCGGCCAACTGGTTGAGCGCGCGGGTAAAAGTGTGGCCGTGGCGGGCAACATCGGCCCGACACTGCTTGACACCTTGATGGTGCGGTTGGATGCCGATGACCTGCCCGAGGTCTGGGTGCTGGAGTTGTCAAGCTTCCAATTGGAAGGCGAGCGCAGTTTTGAGCCCACCGCCGGTGCCGTGCTCAACATCAGTCAGGACCACCTCGACTGGCACGGCTCGATGGCCGCCTATGTGCAGGCCAAGGCCGCCGTTTTTGGCCAGCAGGGCCTGATGGTGCTGAACCGTGAAGACCCGGTGGTGATGGGCCTGTTGGCGACCGAGCCGCAAGCACCAGGGGGCACGAAGGCACCCACGGCCCGCGTCAAATTCAAAAAGCCAGCGCCACGCGATGTCGTCACTTTTGGCGGCGACATGCCGCAGCGTCCTGGCGACTTTGGCATCGAGATCGTCAATGGCATGGCCTGGTTGGTGCGCGCGCTCGAAGCGGACGAAGCCATCAAGCCGCGCAAGGGCGAAGCGCCCGAGCTGTTCTTCCAACGCCTGATGCCCGCCGATGCGCTGCGCATTCGCGGTCGCCACAACGCCATCAACGCCTTGTCTGCCCTGGCCTTGGCCTGTGCTGCCGGATGCGCGTTGGGCCCCATGCTCTACGGCCTGCGCGAGTACGCAGGTGAGCCGCACCGGGTGCAGCCCGTGGGCATCGTCAACGGCATCGAATTTTTTGACGACAGCAAAGGCACCAACGTCGGGGCCACGGTGGCGGCGTTGCAGGGCTTGGGCGCGGAACGCCGTCTGGTGGTGATTCTGGGCGGCGAGGGCAAGGGCCAGGACTTCAGCTCGCTGACCGGACCGGTGCAGTGC
>JBASJO010000245.1:0-4091 GCA_049655365.1 Rhodoferax sp.
ACACTGCACCGATCAGAGTTCCGCGCCCACCTATGGCAACCCAGACTGCAATCTCCACTGATAAAAGTGGTGACACGATGCTGGGGTTGATGATGCCAACCTGAGGCACATAGAGCATGCCGGCCACCGCCGCAAGGGCTGCAGAGAGACACCAGGCAGCGAGTTTGATGCGGTCGGTACGGTAGCCCAGAAAGCGCAATCGTGGTTCATCGTCTCGAACCCCAACCATCGCCTGGCCCAAGCTTGAATCGGCAATGGTGCGCAACAACAGATAAGCCGCGGAAAACACCAGACAAGCGGCGCAAGCAAGCCAGACCTGAGTGGAAGCCTGGGCCAGAGGAAATCCTGCCACCGAGGTAAATCCCGTCAAGCCGTTGTTGCCACCGAGTCCCAGGTCATTGTTGAACAGCAGCAGCATCAATGCATAGGTTAGCGCTTGGGTGATGATGGAAAAATACACACCGTTGATGCGTGAGCGGAATGTGGCAAAGCCAAATACAGCGGCCACTGCGACGGCCATCACGATGGCCAGAATCACCGCAATTGGCAGGTGTGCAAACAACTCCAAGACCGCTGGAAATCTATCCCATCCCATGAACAACATGAAGTCAGGTAAGACCTGGGTGTCACCATAGGCTGCATTAAGCAGATAGAAGCCCATGACGTAGCCGCCAATCCCGAAGAAAACCCCGTGTCCCAGGCTGAGAATGCCAAGCAGACCCCAGACAAAATCCAAGGCCAATGCCAACAACGCAAAGCAGACAATTTGCCCAATCAGGTTAACCAGGAACAGCGATAAGTGAAAGGCACTGTCAGGAGCAAATACCAAATGGGATAGCGGCAGGTAGGCTGCAAGGGCCAGAAACAGAAAGGAAAAAGCAAACGGTCGACCACGCTGGGTGAATGATGTGAATGTTTTCATGGCATCAAGTCCTTGTCTTCAACGCAAACAAGCCTTGTGGTCGGCGCTGGATGATCAAAACAATGAGTAACAGCACAGCCACCTTGGCCGCAACTGCGCCATAAAGAGGTTCAATGAACTGATTAATTTGACCTAGAAAAAATGATGAGACAGCGGTGCCTACCAAGCTGCCCGCACCGCCCAGCACCACGACCATGAAAGCGTCAATAACAAAGCTCGTGCCCATGGATGGGTTGACGCTGGTGATCTGCGTGAGTACCACGCCGGCCAGACCCGCAAGTCCGGCACCAAGCCCGAAAGCGAGGCGATCAATACTTTCCGCCGCCACACCCAGACTTCGCGCTGTATCGCGTCGTTGCGTGGTGGCACGCACCAGCAAGCCGAAACGTGTCCGTTTAATCAGGAAATAAGCCATTCCAAAAATCAGCAGTGCCAACGTGATGGCAAAAATACGGTTCCAGGTAATGAAAAATCCGGCAAACACACGCATACCACCGTTCAAAAATTCAGGTGTGATGAACTCAACGTTCTGGGAGCCAAAGGTCAACTGCACAAGTTTGATCAATGCAATACTGACGGCCCATGTGGCAAGCAAGGTTTCAAGTGGGCGTGTGTACAAGTGTCGAATAACGCATACTTCAAGCACGATGCCCAACAATGCGCAGATCAGAAATGCGACGGGAATGGCGACAAAGATGTAGGCGTCAAACAGGCCCGGCACATAAGACTGCATCAATTGCTCGACAACATAGGTGCTGTAGGCGCCAATCATGATGAATTCGCCATGCGCCAGGTTAATGACGCCGAGCAGGCCAAAAACGATGGATAGACCCAATGCTGAAATGAGCAGAATGCCGCCATAGCTGAGGCCACTGAAAATTACTGATGCAACGTGTCCGAGGCGGAGCATGTCATTTATTGACTGAAGCGCCGATCGTGCCGCGCTGACGGACTCAGCGTCCAGTGTGTCTATTTTGCTTTCCAGAAAATTGATCAGCAGCGTGCGGCCAGCTTCACTGGGAACCTCTGCAATTGCCGCGATCGCCTTCAGTCTGTCAGACGGCACAGCGCTCTGAAGACCTCGCTTGGCCAGCGCCATTGACAGTGAAGCCCTGATCTCCGTGTCTTTTTCAGCGGCCAGGGCGCGCTCCACGACAGTCGGATTGAGGCTGGCGAAAGAATCGTTGACCTGCGCGGCGGCTGCGCGGCGCGTCTTTAGGTCCGGACTGGCAAGGTCAAGTTGCGCTGTCACGATGCTCAGTGCCCGGCGCAGCACAATCGTGGGCACCAGTGGAAGCTCCTCAGAAGATGCAACGCCAACAGCTGGTGCCAACGTCGCGGCGTCAAGGGCAGCGTCGCTGCCGCTTACCAAAGGACCGCGTTCTGAACTGCATATGAAGGTGCCATTGCTCAGAGATTCGATGATGCGTGATGCCCAAACACGTTCGTCACTTGCCGCTGCTTCAACCAGAAGATTTAACGCGGTGACCTGCTCGGGACCACAAAGTCCATTAAGCAAAGACAAGCGCTGGGCGCTCGACAATGGCGCTGCAGTTGCTTGCACGCTCAGTGCAACCAGAGCTGTAGCCACCAGGAATCGCCAGAAATGTTTCATGTTTGAAAAATTAATCACGGTTGAAGAATCAATGCAGCTCTGAGGCCAGGCCGCAGCCTGAACTCAGAGCACACTTGGCTGTCAGGCCTTGATGTAGGGACTGAACGGAATGGGTTTTTCCAATCCCTTGGCTTTCCAGAGAATGTCAAAGCCCTGCTTGGCATTGATGGAGCCAATCATGTTGCCGCGCCAGAGGTACTGGTTGCTTGGGTCCATCTTGGCAATGTAGCCCGCTGGGTCGGCCACAGTCATATTGGGAAGCGCCTTGCGAACAGCGGCGGGCGCGACTGATTTCGCCTTTGTTGCTGCAGCGGCCCAGAGGTTCAGCCCCATGTAGGTGCTCACCATTGGGTCAATCACCATATCGGGGCGATGTTTCAGCTTCTTGGCTTCCACATATTGGCGCCACTCAGCCTTCAACTGTTTGTTCAGTGGCGTGTCAACGTTCTGGAAGTAGCACCAGCAACTCAGATGGCCGACCAGCGGGGTGGTGTCAAGGCCTTCCAGGTCGCTGTCAACAACGTCAAGACCCAGGATCGGGATGTCAGTGGCTTTCACGCCCTGGTTGATGGCCTCCTTGAACATGGCTGGCACCGAATCACCCACCACGGTCATCACCACGATGGCCTGGCCACCAGGTTGCGCTGCAAAGGCCTTGATTTCACGAATGATCGTCTGGAAATTCGAGTGCCCGAAAGGTACGTATTGCTCGCGCAGGGCCGAATCAGGAATGCCTTTGGTCTTGAGGTAACCCTTGAGCATCTTGTTGATCGTGCGTGGCCATACGTAATCGCTGCCAATCATGAAGAAGCGCTTGGCGCCGCCGCCTTGAGCACTCATCAAATACTCAACTGCGGGCAAAACCGAGCTGCTGGGAGGCGAGTTCAGGTAGACCACATTTTTTGATTGCTCTTCGCCCTCAAAGTGCAGAGGATAGAAGAGCAAGCTGTCTTGCGCCTCGACGACAGGCAAGACCGTTTTGCGTGACACTGAAGTCCAGCAACCGAACAACGCGGACACTTTGTCGCTCTGAATCAACTGCTTTCCCATTTGCGCGTACATCGGCCAGTCAGAACCTGGGTCGACGACCACACCCTGAACCTCCCTACCCAAAACACCACCTTTGGCATTGATCTGATCAATGGTCATCAATGAGATGTCCTTGAGCAAAGACTCGTTGTTGGCCATCGCCCCGGACTGAGAAAACAACAGGCCAAGCTTGATGGGGCCCTTTTCTTCTGCTGCCATGGACATTGATGGCAAGGACGATGTTGAAGCTACAACCACACCTGACCCGACTGCCGATAGGAAATTACGTCTTTTCATTGCATGACTCCGTCTGAATTGAAAGTTCAAAAAAAAAAGCCCGCACCAATGCATATGGTTGCGGGCTCTTTTGCCGTTGTCACCGTTGACGCTTTTGTCTTCGGTAACGTGTCCACGACGACTGGCATTGAAGCCTTGGTCGCGGTCAATTACTCTGAGCAAAATGCATGCCAATCAATAGTCGGCATTGATGCTTGTTCAATGCACGAATCTTGCATTCATCGGCTC
>JBASJO010000246.1:0-8297 GCA_049655365.1 Rhodoferax sp.
GCGGGCGCATACTTGCTGACAGCCTCCCACAGGCCGTTAAGGTAAACGGCGCCCAGGGCGCGGTCGTACAGACCGTAACCGGGCTTGCCGGTTTCGCCCCAGATCATGCGACCATGGTCGGGGCGCACATAACCTTCAAAACCAACATCGAAGTAGGCCTTGACGATTTCCGCCATGTCGAGTGAACCGTCGCAGGAGTTGTGGGTCGACTCGTAAAAGGTGCCATCTTCCTCGACCTTGACGTTGCGCAGGTGGCCAAAGTGGATGCGGCCCTGGCCGCCGAACTCGCGCACCAGGGATGGAATGTTGTTGCACAGGTCGGCGCCGAGCGAGCCCGAGCACAGCGTGATGCCGTTGGCCTTGGAGTCGACGATTTTGACCAGACGTGCCAGGTCGTCACGGTTTTTCACAATGCGTGGCAAGCCAAAAATGGGGCGTGGCGGGTCGTCCGGGTGCATGGCCATCTTGATGCCGGCTTCTTCGGCCACGGGAATGATGGCTTGCAGAAAGTATTCCAGGTTCGCCCACAAGTTGTCTTCACCCACGGCCTTGTACTCATCGAGCAGGCTCTTGAGCTGTTCGGGTTTGTAACTGGCGTCCCAACCCGGCAGGGAAATCCCTTTTTCGGGGTCGATCTCGGCCACGGCCTGGGCATCAAACGCCAGCGTGAAGGAGCCGTCGGGCAGTTCCTTGGCCATCTCGGTCCGGGTCCAGTCGAACACCGGCATGAAGTTGTAGCAGATGACTTTCACGCCCACGGCCGCGCAGTTACGAATGTTTTGCTGGAAGTTGGCAATGAGGCGGTCACGTGAGGGCTTGCCCAGCTTGATGTCTTCGTGCACCGGCACACTCTCAACCACCTCGAACTTGAGGCCGGCGCCTTCGATGCGGGCGCGCAGGGCTTGTAACTTGTCCAGCGGCCAGACCTCGCCCACCGGCACGTCGTAAATGGCAGACACAATGCCGTACATGCCGGGGATCTGGCGGATGTATTCCAGCTTGACGGGGTCGGATTCGCCATACCAGCGGAAAGTCATTTTCATTGCGGTGAACTCCTGGGTTGTGTGGGGTGAAGCGGGTCGGTCAAAGCGCGATGTGCGGCGCTGCAGCCACGGCCGGGTGCACTGCCAGGCGGCGCAACCCGGCCAGCACTTCCGCCTTGAAGCCGGCGTGCGTTTTTAAATCAGAGCCAAAAATCTTGTCAAGGCCGAGCAAGTTGTCAATGATGGCGGTGCTGTCATGGCTGGCGCGGGCTTGCGCCAGGATGTCGGCTGACAGCGGGTCATTGAGCACCCCACCCGGCGTGTGCGCGGTTTTGACGGCAAAGTGCATCCACGCCGCGATGGCAGTGGCGATGGCAGGTGACGGCAGGCCGGCGGCAAGGCGCTCGCGCAAGGTGGCCAGCAAACGCTGGGGCAGTTTTTGCGAGCCATCCATGGCGATTTGCGCCGTGCGGTGTTTGAGCGCCGGGTTGCAAAAGCGTTTTTTCAGTTGCTTGACATAGTCTTGCGGGTTGACCCCCGTGGGGGCGTGCAGCACCTCCAGCACCTCTGCCCACAGCCGATCCAGCAAGTCGGTGATCAGCGGCAGCTGCATGGCCTCAGCCACGGTTTCGCGCCCGGTCAGCTGCCCCAGGTAAGCCAGGGTGGAGTGCGCGCCGTTGAGGCACCGCAATTTCATGTTTTCCCAGGCTTCGATCTCGTTGGAGAACACCGCACCGCCCAGGGTCCAGTCGGGCCGGCCCATGGTGAAGTTGTCCTCGATGACCCATTGCACAAATTGCTCGGTCACGATCGGCCAGGCATCCAGCATGCCGAGTTGCGCATTCACATAGGCACGATCCGCATCGGTGGTGGCCGGCGTGATGCGGTCCACCATGGAGCAGGGAAAGCTCACGCGGGCCTCGATCCAGGCGGCCAGTTCGGTATCCACCTCGCGGGCAAAGGCCAGCACGGCAGCGCGGGCGGTTTTGCCGTTGCTGGGCAGGTTGTCACAACTCAGCACCGTGAACGGGGCGATGCCCTTGGCCTTGCGGTGCTGGAGCGCCTGCACGATCAGGCCCAGAATGGTTTTGGGCGCATCCGGTGTGGCCAGGTCGGCCTGGATGGCCGGGGCCTGCAGCTGCAGTTGGCCGCTGGCCGGGTCCAGGTAGTAGCCTTTTTCGGTGACGGTCAGGCTCACGATGCGGGTGCGGGCGTCGCACATGCGGGCCAGCACCCGGCTCAGGTCGGCCGCCCCACCCAGCACTTCGACGATGGCACCGATCACCTGCAATTGTTCGGAGCCGGCTGCCCGCTCCACCAAGGTGTACAGGCCGTCTTGCGGCGCCAGCGCGTCCTTGGTACCGGACGTCATCAGGCCGGCACCCACAATGCCCCAGCCCAGGTCGCCCGAGGCCAGCACCGCGTTCGTCATCACCGCTTGGTGGGCGCGGTGAAAGGCGCCCACCCCCAGATGCACGATGGCGGGCACCACCTGGCTACGGTCGTAGTGGGGTCGCTGCACCGTGGCCGGCAGTTGATTCAGGTGTTGGTTGCAGAGTTGCATGCGGGGCGCCTTGGTCTCAGTCGGTCACGCCGGGAATGGCGAAGTAATTTTTGGCATTGCGGTAGCTGATGTCCTGCACCATGGCGCCAAAGGTGTCGAAGTCGGGTGGGATCTCGCCGTTTTCCATCCATCCACCCACCAGCGCGCACAAGACCCGGCGGAAATACTCATGCCGCGGGAACGATAAAAAGCTGCGTGAATCGGTCAGCATGCCGACAAAACGTGACAGCAGGCCCAGGTTGCCCAGGCTCACCATCTGCTGGCGCATGCCCTCGATGTGGTCGTTGAACCACCAGGCCGAACCCATCTGGATCTTGCCGGGGCTGGAGCCATCCTGGAAACAACCCATGACCGTACCCAGCACTTCCAGGTCGTTCGGGTTGAGCGAGTACAAAATGGTTTTGGGCAGCATGTCTTCGCTTTGCAGCGCGTTCATGAAGGCAGCGAGTTTGGCGGCAATCTGTTCGTCGTTGGCTGCGTCATATCCGGTGTCGGGGCCAAGTTTGGCAAACATGGCCGAGTTCAGGTTGCGCACCGCCGCCAGGTGCAGCTGCATGGCCCAGCCGCGCTGGGCGTTCATGCGGCCCACCGCCAGCAACACGGCCGTTTTATAGGCATCGGCCTCCGGCGCGCTCAGGGCCGTGCCGGCCAGCAGCTTGGCAAAAATGGCTTCCAGTGCCTGTGGTCTGGCGAACGTGGCAAACGGTGCTGCCAAGCCGTGGTCGGAGGCGCGGCAGCCCAGGCTGTGGAATACCGCGTGGCGGGTGTCGAGTGCGGTGATCAGCGCGGCGAAAGAGCCAATCGACACATTGGCCGCAGCCCCCAGGCGTTCGATGTAGGTTTTCCACACCGTCGGGTTGTCGGTGGCCAGCGCGCGGTCAGGGCGGAAGCTGGGCACCATCACGGGTTCGCCCGCTTGACGCGCCGCCGCGTAGGCCATATGGTGCTCCAGCGAGTCAGCCGGGTCGTCGGTGGTGCCGACAGCGCGCACATTCATGCGCATCAGCAGTGAGCGGGCGCCGAATTCGGGTTGGGTGATCTGGGCATTGCAAGCCTCCCAGATGGCCGGCGCAGTTTTTTCCGACAGGGCGTCATGAATGCCGAAGTAACGTTGTAGTTCGAGGTGCGTCCAGTGGTACAGCGGGTTACCCACCAGGCGCGGCACGGTTCTGGCCCAGGCCAGAAAGGTGGCGTAGTCGGGTTCGTGGCCGGTGATGTCGGCCTCGGGCACGCCGTTGGAACGCATGGCGCGCCATTTGTAGTGGTCACCGCCCAGCCAGGCGTGGGCCATGTTGCGGAACGTGGCATTGCTGGCGATGTCGGCCGGCGGCAGGTGACAGTGGTAGTCAATGATCGGCATCTGGGCCGCGTAGTCATGAAACAGCCGCCGGGAGGCGTCGTCTGGCAGCAGGAAGTCGGCGTTCATAAAGGGTTTCATGGATGTTGCTCCGTCTGTTCTGAAAGGCTGCAAGTCCGGTCGTTCGCTTGCAGTTATTCTTGATAAGCGCGGACTCTACACCAAATAGAACATGAATTCAAGCAAAATGAAACACTGTTTTGTTTAGATTTGAGATCCTCTCAAATTCCAGGGTGTCGCTCCGCTGAATCCGCGCTGTGCAACGGGCACCCTGCTGATCAACGTCAACCACCTTTGGGCGATTTTGATGTGTTTTCAGTTCAGGTGCTCTGGCGCTCGATGATCTCAAAACCCAGGTCGACCAGCGGTTCTTCCGGAGTTTTGCCTTGCATCAGGGTCAACAGCATGTGGGCCGCAGATTCGCCAATCCGGGCCCGAGGGGTGCGCACGGTGGTCAGGGGCGGCAGCATCTGGTCACTGCCGGTCAGGTCGTTGAAGCCGGCAATGGCCACCTGTTGTGGCACCGCAATGCCCAGGCGCAAGGCGGCCAGCAAGGCCCCTTGTGCCAGGTCGTCATTGCAAAAAAAGATCGCGTCGACCGCCGGGCGCTGCTGCATGATTTGTTCAAACATGATGCCGCCCAAGGCCAGCGACGAGGCGGCCGGGTTCAGCCATTCGGTGGTCGGATCGTACAGATTGGCTTCCTGCAGGGCGCTGCGCCAGCCATACAGGCGCTGCATCACGCGCGGGTCCAGTTGGGCGGCGGCAAAGGCAATGCGGCGGCGGCCCTGCTGCAACAGCATTTTGGTCAGGCTGGCGCCGGCTTCAATTTGCCTGAAACCGACACAGTAGGGCGTCTCGGAGTCTGTCGTGGCAGGTAAATCCATGAGGTGGACACAGGGCACCTGACTGCGTGCCATGAGTTTTTGCGTGGCCTGATTCTGGTCCAGCCCGGTGATCAGCAAGCCGGCGGGGCGGTGCAGCAACTGTTCGCGCAACAACTGTTCTTCTTCGCTGCTGTCATAGTGCGTGACACCCATCAGGGTTTGGTAGCCGGCCGCGCGCAGGGTTTTCTGGGCGGCGTCGAGCAGGTCCACAAACAGGGTGTTGGACAGCAAGGGGATCAGGATCGCCACATGGTTGCTGCGCTGCGAGGCCAGTGCGCGGGCTGCCGGGTCGGGCACGTAACCGAGCTTTTCAGACACCGCCACGACGCGTTCGATGAGCGCCGGATCAACCGCCCGTTCACCCCGCAAGGCGCGCGACACAGTGCTTGGGCTCACGCCCGCCGCGCGGGCCACGTCGGTCAGGGTGACGCGGCCGGAGGCGCGGTGGTTCTTGATCGGAAGTGACATGAAAGCCAAGGGTTAATACGTAGAAAAAACAAATCAGATTGAACTAGGATAGCGCTGTCCGAAAACATCGATCAAAATTTTAAGTAACCGCGACATCATCCACCAAAACAAGATATTGCGTCAACCGTCAAGTCAGCTTTTTTTTCCACATCTTGGACAGCGCTGTCCAAGATAACTATTGCGCAGGAGATTCGAATTGATCAAGCCAGATATTTTGGCCGTTGCCAAGTTGCACCCCCTTTACCAAGAGGCGCTGCAAAAGGTTTACACCGTGCACGAGCGCACGCATGAAACCGACCCGGCGGCCTTTGCCCAGCTTGCGCCACGCATTGTGGGCGTGGCTGCCTCGGGTGAGTCGGTGGTGAGCGGGGCGCTTTTGGCGCAACTGCCCAACGCCAAAGTGGTGTCGGTTTTTGGCGTGGGCTACGACGGCGTCGATGTGCTGGCGGCCAACGCCTGCGGCATCGCAGTCACCCACACCCCCGATGTGTTGACCGACGATGTGGCCGACCTCGCCATGGGCCTGGTCTTGTCGATTGGCCGTCGCATCCCGCAGGCGGACCGGTTTGTCCGTGCCGGTGAATGGCTGAATGGTCCCATTGCGCTGGCGCAAAAGGTCTCTGGCGCGCGGCTCGGCATTGTCGGGTTGGGCCGCATCGGCCAGGCCATCGCGCGCCGGGCCAGCGGTTTTGGCATGTCGATTGCCTACACCGCGCGCAGCAGCAAGCCGGGTTGCGGCTTCACGTTTTATCCGACGGCGCAGGCGCTGGCGGCCCAGGTGGACTATCTGGTGGTGATCACCCCGGGCGGGGCGGGCACCCGGCACCTGATCAATGCCGAGGTGTTGTCAGCCCTGGGCCCCAAGTCGTACCTGATCAATGTGGCGCGCGGCAGCGTGGTCGACGAAGAGGCGCTGATCCGGGCGCTGGAGGCGGGCACCATCGCCGGAGCGGCACTGGATGTGTACGCCAACGAGCCGCGGGTGCCCGAGGCGCTGCGCAAGCTGCCCAACGTGGTGCTGACACCGCACATGGCCAGCGCCACCTTGCAAACGCGCCAGGCCATGGCCGACCTGGCTTTTAACAACATGCAGGCGGGCACGGCCGGTCTTCCCTTGCATTCCCCGGTGCCCGAGTGCACGGTCGGAGCCTGAGCCCGTGAACACCCTGGACCAGTCCCTGTCAGCCATGACCGACCCGTTGCGCGTGGTGGTGATGGGGGTCTCGGGCTGTGGCAAATCAACGGTGGCCAGCGCCGTGGCAAGGCAGCTCCAACTTGACATGACGGACGGCGACGACCTGCATTTGTCCGAGAGCGTGGCCAAAATGCGCTCGGGCGTGGCCTTGACCGACACCGACCGCTGGCCCTGGCTGGACCGTATTGGTGACTATCTGGCGCAGGCCACAGCAAGTCAAAAGGGCCGCATCGTGGCCTGCTCCGCGCTTAAGCGGGTTTACCGCGACCGCATTCGCGCCCGGGCCGGCAAGGTGGTGTTCATTTTTCTCGACGGCGACGCCGAACTGATTCGCCAGCGCATGGCCCTGCGCGCAGGGCATTACATGCCCCCCGAACTGCTGGACAGCCAGCTCCGCACCCTGGAGCCGCCAGCGCCAGACGAGGCCGACATCCTGACGCTCCCCATTGCCACCGGCATTGACGCGCTGGTGGACCAGGCCCTGACCGGCCTGAAGCAACTCGCCATCAAAAGCACGACCTGATTTATCACCGCACCACAAGGATTTATATGTTTATACGCTGTGCATTTTTTCAGGGCAAGGTCAAGCCCGGACTCGAAGAGGCCTTTAACCAGTACATCCGCAAAGAGCTGGTGCCGCTGTGGACCCGATTCCCCGGGGCACAGGAAGTGCGTGTGCTGCGCCAGGTCGAGAGTGATGTGAGTGACCCGCACTTCGGCATGGTGTTGTCGGTGCGCTACCCCTCGCGCGAGTCGATCGACATTGCCCTGGCTTCCGAGGTTCGCCTCAAAAGCCGGGAAGTGTCGAAAGCGCTGATCGACATGTTTGATGGCACGGTGTTTCATACGGTGTTCAGTGCCGATGAATATGCCTTGCCCAGCGACTGAACTCAAGGGGGCTGCTGACACCGACGGTGGGCACGGTGCTGAATGGGGTGTGCGGCGTGTTGCCGTTTTTGCTGTCGCAATTTGTGGTCATGGGTTTCCTGACCGTTTTCTCCCAACTGGTGCTGGGTCCGCTGCGCTGGTTAACTTCCTGAGATGCTTATGAACTTGCTCGATACCTTTCAACTCACCGGCCGGCGCGCGCTCATCACGGGTTCTTCCGGCGGCATCGGCCTGGCGCTGGCCAGGGCGCTGGGGCAGGCGGGTGCCCATGTCATTCTGAACGGCCGCAACGCCGACAAGCTGGTAGTTGCGGCACAAGCGCTGCAAGCCGAGGGCCTGTCGGTGAGCGCCCAGGCGTTTGATGTCACCGACGCCGGCGCGGTCCGTGAAGCGGTCGATGCGATCGAGGCTGGCATTGGCGCCATTGACATCCTGGTCAACAACGCCGGCATGCAGATCCGCAACCCGCTGCACGAATTTGCCGACGACGACTGGCACACCCTGATGAAGACCAACCTGGACAGCGTTTACTACGTGGGCAAGACCGTCGCCAAAAAAATGATCCCGCGCGGGCAGGGCAAGATCATCAACATTTGCTCGGTGCAAAGCGAGCTGGGTCGCCCCGGCATTGCGCCCTACACCGCCAGCAAAGGGGCGGTCAAGATGCTGACCAAGGGCATGGCCATCGACTGGGGCCAGTTTGGCATCAACGTCAACGGTTTGGGGCCGGGTTATTTCAAGACCGAGCTGACCGAGAAACTGGTGGCCGACCCGGCCTTTACCGCCTGGCTCGTGGCGCACACACCGAGCCGCCGCTGGGGCGATGTCGAAGACCTGGGCGGTGCTGTGGTGTTTTTGGCCAGTGACGCCTCGCGCTTTGTCAATGGCCACATCCTGTACGTGGATGGCGGCGTGACTGCCACCCTGTAAACCCTCACTTTGACTGAAAGAGCCC
>JBASJO010000247.1:0-2711 GCA_049655365.1 Rhodoferax sp.
CTATTTGAATTTTGCGCTGACCCTGAATGTCTGAAATCCTGTCCCTGGCCGTGAGCGACGCTTCCGAGCGCCCGCGCACCGGCACGTTTGTGCGCTACCCCGACTCGCCCTTTGAGCTGTACCAGCCCTATCCGCCCGCTGGTGACCAGCCCGAGGCCATCAAGCAACTGGTGGAAGGCGTCAACGACGGCGAGGTGTTCCAGACCCTGCTGGGCGTGACGGGTTCGGGCAAGACCTTCACCATGGCCAATGTGATTGCGCGCCTGGGTCGTCCGGCCATCGTGTTTGCGCCCAACAAGACGCTGGCGGCGCAGCTGTACAGTGAGTTCCGAGAGTTCTTTCCGAAAAATGCGGTCGAGTATTTCGTCAGCTACTACGACTATTACCAGCCCGAGGCCTATGTGCCGCAGCGCGACCTGTTCATCGAGAAAGACTCGGCCATCAACGAGCACATCGAGCAGATGCGCCTGTCGTGCACCAAGAGCGTGCTGGAACGCCGTGACGTGGTGATTGTGGCCACGGTGTCGGCCATTTACGGCATTGGCCAGCCCGAGGCCTATCACAAGATGGTAATGACGCTGCGCGCGGGCGACAAGATGGGCCAGCGCGACATGATCGCGCAACTGGTGCGCATGCAGTACCAGCGCAACGACATCGATTTCTCGCGCGGTGCCTTTCGCGTGCGCGGCGACACCATCGACATCTTTCCGGCCGAGCACAGTGAGATGGCGATCCGCGTCGAGCTGTTTGACGACGAGATCGAGAGTCTGCAGCTGTTTGACCCGCTGACCGGGCGCATCCGCCAGAAGATCCCGCGTTTTACCGTCTACCCCAGCAGCCATTACGTCACGCCACGTGAACAGGTTTTGAGCGCGGTGGAGGCGATCAAGCTTGAGCTGGCTGATCGCATCAAGGAGTTTGTGTCGCAAGGCAAACTGGTGGAAGCCCAGCGCATCGAGCAGCGCACCCGGTTTGACCTGGAAATGCTCAGCGAAGTTGGCCACTGCAAGGGCATTGAGAACTACTCGCGCCACCTGAGCGGCGCCGCGCCCGGTGAGCCGCCCGCCACGCTGACCGACTACCTGCCCAAGGACGCGGTGATGTTCCTGGACGAGTCCCATGTGCTGATCGGCCAGTTTGGCGGCATGTACAACGGCGACCGCTCGCGCAAGACTACGCTGGTCGAATATGGCTTTCGGCTGCCCAGCGCGCTGGACAACCGGCCGCTCAAGTTTGAAGAGTTCGAGACCAAGATGCGCCAGGCCATTTTTGTTTCGGCCACGCCGGCCCAGTGGGAAAAGGACCACACCGGCCAGGTGGTGGAGCAGCTGGTGCGCCCCACGGGTCTGGTCGACCCCGAGGTCGAGGTGCGCCCGGCCACCAGCCAGGTGGACGATGTGCTGCAGGAAATCCGCATTCGGGTCAACAAGCATGAGCGCGTGTTGATTACCACCTTGACCAAGCGCATGGCCGAGCAGTTGACCGACTATTTGAGCGACAACGGCGTCAAGGTGCGCTACCTGCACAGCGACATCGACACCGTGGAGCGGGTCGAGATCTTGCGCGACCTGCGCCTGGGCACCTTTGACGTGCTGGTGGGCATCAACCTGCTGCGCGAAGGCCTGGATATTCCCGAGGTGTCACTGGTGGCGATTCTGGATGCCGATAAAGAAGGTTTTTTGCGTTCCGAGCGTTCGCTGATCCAGACCATCGGCCGTGCCGCGCGCAACCTGGAGGGCAGGGCCATTTTGTATGCCGACAAGGTCACCGAGTCGATGCGCAAAGCCATCGACGAAACCCAGCGCCGCCGGGTCAAGCAGGTGGCGCATAACCTGGCGCACGGCATCACGCCGCGCAGCATTGTCAAGCAGGTGCGTGACCTGATTGACGGGGTCTACAGCGAAAAGGCGGGCAAGGAAGCCGAGAAGCTGGAGCGCGACGCCATGCAGCGCGCCCAAGTGGAAGACATGAGCGAAAAAGACATCTCGCGCGAGATCAAGCGGCTTGAGAAATTGATGCTGGAACACGCCCGCAATCTGGAGTTTGAGAAGGCCGCGCGGGTGCGGGATCAACTGGCCATTTTGAAGGAACAGGCCTTTGGCGCCGCTGGCAGCGACCATGTGCTGGTGGGGGCGGCAGGGAAATAACCTTAAAAAGTTACTGATCAGTCTAGTTACCCGACTAAAACGCTTGGTTTCTGGTTATACTGAACCACGTTATCACAGTCAAACATCAATTTGATCGATAACAAAACTTCAGGAGTGTTGCCATGCGTTTAACTACCAAAGGCCGTTTTGCGGTCACTGCCATGATTGATCTGGGCTTGCGCCAATCGGCGGGTCCCGTCACGCTGGCCGCCATCAGCCAGCGTCAACAAATCTCGTTGTCCTACCTGGAGCAATTGTTCGGCAAGCTGCGCCGCAACGCCTTGGTGGAATCCACCCGCGGTCCCGGTGGCGGCTACACTTTGGCGCGTTCGCCGGCTGACATCACCGTGGCTGAGATCATCACCTCGGTGGATGAGCCCATGGATGCCACCCAGTGCGGCGGCAAGGAAAACTGCTTGGGCGAGGGCGCCCGCTGCATGACGCATGAGCTGTGGGCCTCGCTGAACGTCAAGATGGTCGAGTTCCTGGACTCGGTCAGCCTGCAAAAGCTGGTCGACGAGCAACTGGCCAAGGGCTTCCAGATGGAAGAAAAACCCAACCTCA
>JBASJO010000248.1:0-3208 GCA_049655365.1 Rhodoferax sp.
ACAGCGCCATGTGCTGCGCGTCGAGCACCACCTTGACCACGTTGGGGTTGTGAAAGTCTGTGACCGAATCAATCGCGTGGGCGGCCGTGCTCATGGCTGCTTGCGGATGCCGGGCCAGCAGGTGGGCCACGTCAGTGACCAGTTCGGTGTCCATCAGCGGCTCATCGCCCTGCAGGTTGACCACAATGCTGTCGTCTGGCAGGCCCAACAAATCGCAGGCCTCGGCCAGACGGTCGCTGCCCGAAGGGTGGTCGGTACGGGTTAGTACAGCGTCGATGCCGTGCGCCTGGCAAGCGGCCACAATTTCAAAATGGTCGCCCGCCACCACCACGCGTTGCGCCCCCGAGCGCAGCGCTTGTTGCGCCACACGTACCACCATGGGCACTCCGGCAATGTCGGCCAACGGCTTGTTGGGCAGGCGCGTGGAGGCCAGCCGGGCGGGGATGAGAACGGTGAAAGTCAAGCTTGACGCCCTTCTTCAATCTCGGTGTCGGTCAGCACCCTGGCTTCATTTTCCAATAGCACCGGAATGCCGTCGCGCACCGGGTAGGCCAACCGAGCGCTGCGCGACACCAGTTCCTGCGTGTCGTGCTTGTAAGTGAGCGGCCCCTTGGTGACGGGGCATACCAATAATTCAAGTAGTCGTGTGTCCATGGGGCTGATGATAGCGTGCCAGTCAGGCCTAAGAAGGCAGAAGCTGTTCGAGTTGCTGGTCAAAGGCTGTCCAGAACGCGGGTTCAGGTTCGAAGTTGAGCGGCACGGCCAGGGCTGAGGGGTCTTTGGCCCAGAGCTTGACGGCGTCTTTTTCGGTGCAGAGTACGGTGTAGGCGCCGTCGGGGTTGCCCGACCATTGGCTGAAATCGTGGTGATCGGGCAGCGCCTGGGTGGCTGCCAGCGGTTGGCCCTGGGTGCGCAGCATGGTGAAAAATGCCTCGGGTTGGGCAATGGCGGCCAGTGCGAGCAGTGGTTTGCCAGGCACCAGGTCGGCCAAGGCCACCTGACTGCCGTCGGCACGCAGGGCATGGCTGGAGAGGGTGCGTGTTGCCCTGAAACCGGCAAAGGCGGGTTGCTGGCCGGTGTGCAGCAGCAGGTCGAGTGGGCGCGGCCAGGGTTCGCGCAGCGGGCCGGCGGGCAGCAAAAAGCCGTTGCCGACGCCCCGGTCGTCAAACACGCCAATTTCCAGGTCGCGCTGCAACGCCAGGTGCTGCAGGCCGTCGTCACACACCAGGATTTGCGTTTGCGGGTAGCTGGCCAGCAGGGCGCGGCCGGCCTCGGTGCGCAGCCTTGCCACAAAGACCGGTGCCGATGTGCGGCGCTGAATAAGCGCGGGTTCGTCGCCGACGTCTTCAACCGCGCTGCCTGGCAGCACTTCAAGGCAGGCTTGGCTGCTGCGCCCATAACCGCGTGAGATCACGCCCACCCGGATGCCGCGGGCCTGCAGGTGCTGCACCACGGCCATCACCACCGGAGTTTTGCCAGCGCCTCCGGCCACCACGTTGCCGACCACCAGCACGGGGACCGGCAGGCGCTCGGTGGTCAGCCACCCCTGGCCGTACATGGCTTTTCGTAAGTGCACCAACCCGCCATAAAACACCGACAGCGGCCAGAGCAGCCAGGCCAGCCAGCCCCGATACAGCCAGGCACGGGTCAGCAGGCTGCCGGGCAATGGTGCGGCAGTGGCCATTTATTTAGCGTGTGCTGCCCGGGGTGGGGGACACGGTGGCGAAGGTGATCTGGGTGAGCCCGGCGCGGCGCGCTGCTTCCATCACGTTGATGACCGACTGGTGCTTGGCGTTGGCGTCAGCGTGGATGATGAGCACCGAATCGGCTCCAGCCTTGGCGCCCGTCTTCAGGGCGCTGGCCAGGTCGGCCACGCTGCGCCCGTTGACGCCCTGTTTGTTGACGCTGTACTGGCCGTCGGCACTGACCGACACCAGCACTTCGCGCTCGTAGTCGCGTTGTGCGTCGACGTCGGCCACTGGCAGCTTGAGCTGCATTTCGGTGTACTTGCTGTAGGTGGTGGTCAGCATCAAAAAGATCAGGATGACGAGCAGCACGTCAATGAACGGGATCAGGTTGATCTCGGGTTCTTCCTTGCTGCGGACACGAAAATTCATCACGCCAGGGCCTACTTGCGCAAGGTGTACAGGTGGCGCGCCAGCCGATCGGCGGACAGTTCGAGCGTGAGCAGGTACTCGTCGACCCGGGCGCGAAAGTAGCGCCAGAAAATGAGCGCCGGAATGGCCACCATCAGCCCGAACGCCGTGTTGTAAAGGGCTACCGAAATGCCGTGCGCGAGCTGCGCCGGGTTGCCACCCATGGTGGTGCCGCCGGGTTGCGAGCCAAAAATTTCGATCATGCCGACCACCGTGCCAAACAGGCCCATCAGGGGCGCTACCGAAGCAATGGTGGCCAGCGCGCTGAGGTAACGCTCGAGACGGTGCGCGACCTGGCGGCCGCTGGTTTCCATGCCGGCACGCAACTCGTCCTGGCTGCACAGGGGGTTGGCGTTGAGCGCACGCAGGCCGGAGGCCAGGACTTCACCCAACGCAGAATTTTTTTCCAGCTTGGCGACCACATCAGGGCCGGGCACGCTCAGGCGGGTGACAGTGAGGACCTCGTCGAGCAACCTGGGAGGCACCACCTTGGTGGTTTGCAGGCTGATGAAGCGCTCGATGATCAGCGCCATGGCCAGCACCGAGCAGGCCACCAAAGGCCAGATCGGCCAACCCGCAGCTTGTAGGATGGAAAACAAATTGAAACTCCGCTGAAGAAAAAAGCTGGGTGATTATGGCGCAGGGATGTTCAGCACCTGAGCACTCTCGAAGTTCCTGGGCTCGCCGCTCACTGGGTCAATGAACTCCAGCCGTTTCGCCAGCAGCTGCAGCGGACGAGTGTGGTCCAGCTGGCCCTCTGGCGTCAGGGTGGGGTAGAGGCCATCGTTCAAAATGGGCAGACCCAAGCCCAGCATATGCACGCGCAACTGGTGGCGCTGGCCGGTGACTGGCTTAAGCTGGTAACGCGCCAGTTCACCATGCACCTCCAGCACATCAATGTGGGTGATGGCGTTGGGCGCGCCGGGCACCTCGTGCTGCAGCATGAAGTGGCCTGCCTCCTGAATGCGGCTGCTGCGGGTGACGGGCCAGCTCAGGCCGGACCGCCACGGGGCGATGGCTTCGTAGCTTTTGCGCACCTGGTGCTGGCTGAA
>JBASJO010000249.1:0-4484 GCA_049655365.1 Rhodoferax sp.
GTGTTCGGATCTCGAATTTGTAGAGTGACCCCGCGGGCACGCCAGGCAAAAACAACTCCCAGACACCACATTCGCGGCGCAGGCGCATCGGGTGGCGGCGGCCGTCCCAAAAGTTGAAGTCGCCTACCACGCTGACGCGTGAGGCGTTGGGCGCCCAGACGGCAAAACGCGTGCCGGCCACGCCCAGCATCGTGCCCGGATGCGCACCCAGCACCTCGAAGGGGCGCAAATGGGTGCCTTCGCCCAACAGCCAGACGTCCATGTCGCCCAGCACCAGGGGGAAGCGGTAGGGATCTTCCAGGGTGCTTTGCAGACCGTCGGCCCATTGCACTTCCAAGCGGTAGGCTTCTGTCGGCGCGAACTTCACCTTGCCTTCAAAAAAACCGCTGCTACGTTCCTTGAGCTGGCCCAGCTTGTGATTTTGCTCATTGATCACCGTGACCTGGGTGGCATTGGGTAAAAAACAGCGCACAGAGGCTTGACCGGCAGTCGCCGCATGAGGCCCCAACACGGAAAACGGATCGCCGTGACTGGCGTGACAAATCATTTGAATGGTGTGTTGGTGCAGCATGGCAAGCAGTTCTTCGGTAAGGCAGTGGACCGGACGGGCTTCTCAGCGGGCGTCGGGCTTGACGTGCCAGATGTCCCGAGCGTACTCGCCAATGGTACGGTCAGATGAAAACACCCCCATGCCGGCCACGTTGCGGATGGCGCGCTGGCTCCACAAGGCAGGCTGGCTGTAAAGCGCATCGACCTGCGCCTGGGCGGCCACATAAGACGCATAGTCGGCCAGCAGCATGTAGTGGTCGCCGCCCCACACCAGCGAGTTCACCAGGGCGCGGTAACGCTCGGGTTCATCCGGGGAAAACTGGCCCTCGCCAATGGCGTCAAGAACGGCCTTGAGCGCCGGGTTGTTTTGGTAGTGGTGCAGCGGGTGGTAACCCTCGACCCGGAGCTGGCGCACCTCGGGTGTTTTCAGACCGAAGATGAAAATATTCTCGTCGCCAACCTGCTGGCGGATCTCGATGTTGGCGCCATCGTCCGTGCCGATGGTGAGGGCACCGTTGAGCGCCAGCTTCATGTTGCCGGTGCCCGAGGCTTCGGTGCCTGCGGTGGATATTTGTTCTGACAGGTCAGCGCCGGGCATGATGATTTCAGCGACCGAGACGCCATAGTTGGGGATGAAGACCAGCTTGAGTTTGTCACCGACACGTGGGTCGTTATTGATGGTCTGACCGATGTCGTGAATCAGGCGGATGATGGACTTGGCGGCCACATAACTTGACGCGGCCTTGCCGGCAAAAATGACGGTTCGTGGTACCCAGGGGGCGCTCGGGTTGGCCAAAATGGCCTGGTAGCGGCTGACGACATGGAGCACATTGAGCAATTGACGCTTGTATTCGTGGATGCGTTTGACCTGCACGTCAAACAGGCTGTCCGGGCTGACCTGAACTCCCGTGGTGGTGGCAATGTATTGCGCCAGGCGCACTTTGTTGGCGCGCTTGATGGCCATGAACTTCTCAGTGAAGGTGGCATCGTCCAGGCTGTCTTCAAGGCGTTTCAACTGAGTCAGGTCGAGCCGCCAGGCCTTGCCCAGGGTGTCGTCGAGCAGGCCGGAGAGTCCCGGGTTGGCCTGCGCCAACCAACGCCGTGGCGTGACCCCGTTGGTCATGTTGGTGAAGCGCTCGGGCCACAAGGCTGCAAAGTCCGAAAAAATCGTGTGCACCAGCAGTTCAGAGTGCAATGCCGAGACGCCATTGACCTGGTGGCTGCCGACCACCGACAAATGGGCCATGCGCACCCGCC
This sequence comes from Rhodoferax sp., assembly GCA_049655365.1. Classification (GTDB taxonomy): domain Bacteria; phylum Pseudomonadota; class Gammaproteobacteria; order Burkholderiales; family Burkholderiaceae_C; genus Rhodoferax. Next base: position 1,807 of record JBASJO010000249.1, read on the forward strand.
GCTCGCCGACTTCATCGATCAGCGACAAGCGTTTCAGGAACTCTTGGTCGCCAGGACGCAAGCGCGCGGCATGGTCCAGGAACTCCTTGTTGATGCGGAAAATAATTTCCAGGTGCCGCGGCAGCACATGCTGCAGCAGCGAGACCGGCCAGGTCTCCAGTGCTTCCGGCATCAGGGTGTGGTTGGTGTACGAGAATGTTTTGCCGCACAGTGCCCAAGCCCGGTCCCAGTCAAACGCATGTTCGTCGCACAAAATCCGCATCAACTCGGCCACGCCGATGGCAGGGTGGGTGTCGTTGAGGTGGATCGCCACGTGCTCGGCCAGGTTGTCGAGTGTCGGGTGTTCGTCAAGGTGGCGCTTGATCAGGTCCTGCATGGATGCGGCGACAAAGAAGTACTCCTGTTTGAGCCGCAGCTCGCGGCCGGCCGGCGTGCTGTCGTTGGGGTACAACACCCAGGAGATATTCTCGTATTCATTTTTGGCGCAGGCGGCGCGCGCATAGTCGCCGGTGTTGAAGGCACCCAGGTCAATGTGCTCGGGTGCAACCGCTTTCCACAAGCGCAGCGTGCTGACCTTGTCGGTGCCATGACCGGGCACCACCATGTCATAGGCTTTGGCGGCCACTTCGCCGGCGTGCTTCCAGACGGCCTTGTCGTTCACGTGGGCGACCCAGCCGCCAAAACGAACCGGGTAAGTCAGGTCGGCCCGCGGAAATTCCCAGGGCGTACCGTCCTTGAGCCAGGAGTCCGGGTGTTCCATCTGGCTGCCCTGTTGAATTTCCTGCGCGAACATGCCATATTCATACCGAATGCCGTAACCGAACGAGGGCAGACCGAGGGTCGCCATGGAATCCAGAAAGCAGGCCGCCAGGCGACCCAGGCCGCCGTTGCCGAGGGCAGCGTCGGGTTCCTGGCTGGCAATGTCTTCGAGCTTTTGAGCGTGTTGTGCCAGGCCCTTGGCGGCACCATCGGTCAGATTCAGGGCCGCCAGGGCATTTGAGAGGGTGCGTCCCATCAAGAACTCCATCGACAAATAGACCACGCGACGTGCCCTTTGGCTGCGTTCCTCTTCCTGCGTGGCGACCCAGCGTTCGGAAAGCTGGGCGCGTGCCACCTGCGCGGTGGCCAGCATCAGGTCGCTGGGGGAGGCGCGATCGGGTGTCACGCCAACGGTGTGCAGCAGGTGGGCGTTGATTTGTTCCGCAGGGCTTGCGGTGGATGGCGTGGCGGAAACGTTCAAGTGGATTCCTTGGGGCGTGGTCTGATCAAGTTTGAGTTCGTATTTTGCACGTCATTGGCTTTGGTTTTTACAGCTGGGTTACTTGCAGGACTTCAAGGGTCTTGCCGCGACTCTATAATTGCGCCCATTCCGAGGAGCGTTGCAGCTTACACCAAGGGTTCAACCGAGGTGCTGAGTGAGGCTCGGAACCCGCTGTGGCAAAGCCCCGGCGTTTCACAACGGCGCTCACCCACTGCATGTGAGGTGAGAATTTTCCTTCCAGGCAGCGGTTTGAATCTTAATTTCTGGAGTGAACCATGAGCGCCGCATCAAAAACTGCCCAACCCAACGATTTCATCATTGCCGACATCGGCCTGGCCGACTGGGGCCGCAAAGAGCTGAACATTGCCGAGACCGAAATGCCGGGCCTGATGGCCATTCGTGAAGAATTCGCCAAAGAGCAGCCGCTCAAAGGCGCGCGCATCACCGGCAGTCTGCACATGACGATCCAGACCGCCGTGCTGGTTGAAACCCTGCAAGCGCTGGGTGCACAAGTGCGTTGGGCTTCGTGCAATATTTATTCGACGCAAGACCACGCCGCTGCCGCGTTGGTGGCCAATGGCACCCCCGTGTTCGCCTACAAGGGTGAGTCCTTGAGCGACTACTGGGACTACACCCACCGTATTTTTGAATTTGGTGGCAAAAAAGGAACGGCTGCTGAAGGTCCGAACATGATTCTGGACGACGGCGGCGATGCTACCCTACTAATGCATTTGGGCACCAAAGCCGAGAAAAATCCCAAGCTGCTGGCCAACCCAAGCAGCGAAGAAGAGACCTGTCTGTTTGCTGCCATCAAGGCCAAGCTCGAAGTGGACCCCACCTGGTACAGTCGCCGCCTGAAAAACATCATTGGCGTCACTGAAGAAACCACCACGGGTGTGCTGCGCCTGAATGAGATGTCGGCCAAGGGCGAGCTGATGCTGCGTGCCATCAACGTCAACGACTCGGTGACCAAGAGCAAGTTTGACAACCTGTACGGTTGCCGCGAGTCGCTGGTGGACGCCATCAAGCGCGCCACGGACGTGATGATTGCCGGCAAGGTGGCCGTGGTGGCCGGTTATGGTGATGTCGGCAAGGGCTCGGCCCAGGCCTTGCGCGCCCTGAGTGCCCAGGTGTGGGTGACGGAGATCGACCCGATCAATGCGCTGCAAGCCGCCATGGAAGGCTATAAAGTGGTGACGATGGAATATGCCGCCGACAAGTGCGACATCTTTGTGTCGGCCACCGGCAACAAGAACGTCATCACCTACCAACACATGACCGCCATGAAGGACCAGGCCATTGTCTGCAACATTGGCCACTTCGACAATGAAATTGACGTGGCATCGCTGTCCAAGTGCAAGTGGGAAGAGATCAAGCCGCAGGTGGACCATGTCATCTTCCCGGCCAAGGGCAAGAA
>JBASJO010000250.1:0-3020 GCA_049655365.1 Rhodoferax sp.
GACGCAGATCGCCGCTTCGAGCCAGCAGCAGATGGTGGGCATGGACCAGGTGGCCCTCGCCATGGAGAACATCAAGCAGGCGAGCCTGCAAAACGTCGCGGGCACCCGGCAGGCCGAGGTGGCGGCGGCACATCTGCATGCGCTGGGACAGAATCTGGGCGCCATGATCGGCAGCAAGGCCTGATCGGCGGGGACGGGAGCACCGCAGCGCAAAGCCATGGCCACAAACAACGATGATTTCCTGAAAAAACTCCTCGCGACCTTCCGCGTCGAGGCGGACGAGCACATCCAGGCGATGTCCTCGGGACTGGTCGAGCTCGAAAAAATGCCGGCGGGGGCGCAGCGCTCGGAAACAGTCGAGAGCATCTACCGGGACGCGCATAGCCTCAAGGGGGCGGCCCGCGCGGTGAATCTCGCGGCAATGGAATCAGTCTGCCATGCGCTGGAGAGCGTATTCGCCGGACTGAAGAACAACCGTGTCGCCGCCACGCTGGCGCTTTTCGATCTGCTGCATCAGACGCTGGAGGCGCTGCGCGGACTCCTTGATTCAGCCGGTCAGGCCAAGGCGGGAGCCCAGAAGCAGGCGGTTGCGGTGCTGGTGCGCCAGCTCGAGGCTGCATTGCAAGGCGCGCCCCCTGGGGTGCAGGACGCGCCTGCCGCGCCTTCCGCCGTGCCCGCCGAACCGGGCGTGAACGCCGACCCGGCTGCGGGGCTGCAGGCTTCCAGCCGTGGTGCCGGGACGATACGGGTGCATACCGCGAAGCTCGATTCGGTGATGCGGCAGACGGAGGAACTGCTGGCGCCGCGGCTGGCAGCGGGTGAGCGGGCGCGCGAACTGCGGGAGCTCGGGACCACGCTGGACGTCTGGAAAAAGGAGCTCGCCAAGGTTCGGCCCGCGATGCGGGCGGTGGAACGCTCATTCGGGCAATCGCAAAAAACAAACGGCGCCGCCGTGGCGCAGCCGGAACTGGCGAAGCTGCTCGAGTATCTGGATGCAGAGCCCTCGTTAATGAAGCTGCTGGAGGACCGGCTGGCGAAGCTGGAAAGGTCCGCCGCGCACGATCATCGCGCCTTGAGCGCCATGGTGGACGGCCTCCTGCACGACGTGAAGGAGATGCACATGCTGCCGTTCTCGTCGCTGCTCGAAGCCTTCCCCGGCTTGGCGCGCGAGCTCGCGCGCGATCAGGGCAAGCAGGTGGCGCTGGTGATTCGCGGGGACGAAATCGAAATCGACCGGCGGATTCTGGAACAGATCAAAGACCCACTCAACCATCTGCTGCGCAACTGCATCGATCACGGCGTGGAGCAGCCGGCGGCGCGCCAGCAGAAAGGCAAGCCGGCGCACGCGACGCTCACCATCGCCGTCGCGCACAAGGACGGCAGCAAGGTCGAAATCCTGGTCGCCGACGACGGGACGGGCATCGACGTGGCGAAGGTCAAGGCAGCGGCGAGCAGGCTCGGGATGATGCCCGCGGAGGAACTGGAGAGACTGAACGAACGCGAGGCGCTGGCGCTCGTGTTCCAGTCCGGTGTCTCCACCAGTCCCATCGTCACCGACCTTTCCGGGCGGGGACTGGGGCTGGCCATCGTGCGCGAGCGGGTCGAGCAGCTGGGCGGCACCATCGCCCTGGAGACGCAGCCAGACAAGGGCACGAGCTTTCGCATCGTGCTGCCGCTGACGCTGGCCACATTTCGGGGGGTGCTGGTTCGCACCGGCGATCAGATGTTCATCATTCCGGCCGTCAGCGTGGAGCGGGTGGCGCTGGTGGCGGCGAAGGACATCCGGACGGTGGAGAACCGCGAAACGATCGCGCTCGACGGACAGGCGCTGTCGCTAGTCCATTTGGCCGACGTGCTGGAAATTGCGCGCGCGCCGGGCGAGGCTGCGCACAAGGCGCAGGTGGTGGTGCTCGGCCTGGGCGCCGGTCGCATCGCATTCCGGGTGGATGCGGTGCTGGCGGAGCAGGAGGTGCTGGTCAAGGGGCTCGGGCGGCAGCTGGCGCGCGTGCGCAACCTCGCCGGCGCCAGCGTGCTGGGCACGGGCCAGGTGGTGCCGGTCCTGAATGTGCCCGATCTGATGCAGTCGGCGATGCGGCCGGCGGCAAGCCCGTCCGCGAGCGTCACCGGTGAGCAGCACGCGGCTGCAGCGAAGCGGGCTATCCTGGTCGCTGAGGATTCGATCACCTCAAGGGCGTTGATCAAGAACATACTGGAATCGGCGGGCTACAGCGTCACCACCGCGGTGGACGGCATCGACGCCTACACCGCGCTCAAGGCCGGGACGTTCGATCTGCTCGTGTCGGACGTGGAAATGCCGCGCATGGACGGTTTCGACCTCACGGCCAAGCTGCGCTCGGACAAACGGCTGGCGCAGCTACCGGTCGTGCTGGTGACGGCACTCGAGTCGCGCGAGCACCGCGAACGCGGCATCGATGTCGGCGCCAACGCCTATATCGTCAAGAGCAGCTTCGACCAGAGCAACCTGCTGGAAGTGATCCGGCGGTTGATATGACGTTTCAAATTTCAAATCTCAAGTTTCAGGTTTCCTTGCGCACCCGCTTCGCCCTGGGCCTGGGCGCCGTGCTGCTGCCGCTGACGCTGCTCGGGGCCGGCGCCCTGTTCCTCCTGCACTACACCACCGTCGCGCTCGAGGAAGTGGTGGAAGAGGCGATCGAGGAGGTGCATCCCCTCATCCATCTCCAGACGCTGACGCTGACGGCGGCGATGCCGCCCAACGATTATCTGATCCACGGCGACCCCGGGGAAAAGGAGGCGTTCGCGCGCCTGAGCGGGGAGTCGGACCTGGCATTCGAGGAGATGCTGGCCGGCCCCCTTGGCCTCGCGCAGGAACGGGATCTGGTCCGCGCCGCGCGGGAAGAATGGCGGCTGGCGAAGGTCATCGCCCTGTCCCTGCTGGCGCTGCCCCACCCGGTCGGGAACCCGGCCGCGGCGCGGGACATGGAACGCATGGATGCCCACATCGACCGCGCCGTGGACCTGCTGGGGCAGGTGCATGACAT
>JBASJO010000251.1:0-3697 GCA_049655365.1 Rhodoferax sp.
GCGCAGGCTTTGTCGGCGCGCCTTGGATCGTCAATGCTGGATTGAAGGGCCAAAAAACCCAGGTACAAGAACAGCAAAATCAGCTCGGAGGTGAGGCGGGCGTCCCACACCCACCAGGTCCCCCACATCGGTTTACCCCACAACGACCCCGTCACCAGGGACAAGAAAGCAAACAGCGCGCCGGTAGGTGCCAAAGCCGAGGCCATCATGCCCGACAAGCGGGTGTTGAACGCCAGCCCGAAGCCCGCCCAGCCGGCCATCACCAGGTAGATGAACATCGACATCTGTGAGGTTGGTACGTGGACAAAAATGATACGGTAACCCTGGCCCTGTTGCGCATCGACGGGTGCCACAAAGAACGAAATCCACAAACCCACCAGCGCCAATACCGTTGCCAGGGCGGCAAACCAGGGCCACATTTTTCCCGCCAAATGGTAAAAGTTCTGGGGCGATGAGAACTTGAACCAATGAATCGCGCGTGTTTTCATTCCAGGGAAATCCTCAAAGCGGCTGCGGTAGCCAAGGGTGAGAAAAAGAGCGAGAGCACCAGCAAGGCCGACATCAATGACAAGTGGCCGCCAATCCCCAGGCCGGCGGCGTCGGCTTCAACTGCACCTGCACCAAAAATCAACACTGGAATATACAGGGGCAGGATCAACAAGGACAGCAAAACCCCTGCACCGCGTACGCCCAAAGTCAGGGCCGCACCAATGCTGCCAATCAGGCTCAGGGTGGGGGTCCCCAGCAGCAATGACAGCATCAATATGCCCAGGGCCCGGGTATCCAGACCAAATTGCAGACCCAGTACCGGCGCCATCAGCACCAGCGGCAGGCCCGCCAAGACAAAGTGGGCCAATGCCTTGGCCAGTACCAGCAGTGCCAGGGGTGTGGTGGACAGTGCCATTTGTTCGAGCGAACCGTCGGCGTAATCGGTGGCAAACATGCGCTGCAACGACAGCATGGCTGCCAATAGCGCGCTGACCCACAGCACACCGGGCGCCATGCGCAGCAGCAAGGACGACTCAGGCCCAACGCCAAGCGGGAACAGGCTGGCGATCACGACAAAAAACACCAATGGGGTCAGTACCTCGCCCTTTTGCCGCATGCCCAGTGAGATCTCGCGCCTGAGCATGGCCAGCAGCACGAAACCCAGTCCGACAGGTTTGGCGGTGCTGATCATGGCGCTTGCAGCTCCAGCATTTGGGCCGGCACATTGCCAATGGGCACCCGCTGGTGGCTGGTCAGCACTGCCAGGCCACCCTTCGCCAAGTGCTTGGCAATCAGGTCGGCCAGCAAAACAATGCCAGCCTCGTCCATCGCCACATAGGGTTCATCAAGCACCCAGAGCTTGGCCGGACTCAAGGCCAACCGGGTCAGGGCGACACGGCGTTTTTGTCCTTGCGACAGGTGACGCACCAGCTGCCGACCACGCCCGCGCAAGCCAAAGCGCGTCAACACCGCTTGTGCCTCGGCCTTGTCAGGGGTAAAGCCGCCCAGCGCCGTGATGAAAGCCAGGTTTTCATCGACCGTCATCGACTCCTGCAGCGCGTTCAAGTGGCCCAGGTAACAAAGGTCTTGCCGGTAGGCCTCACGTTGGGCATGAATGGAGAGGCCGTTCCAGAGCACATCGCCGGCCTCAATGGAGGCCAGGCCACAGACCATGCGCAGCAGGCTGGTCTTTCCGACACCGTTGGCGCCCGCCACATACAGCCAGCGACCGGCGTCAAGTTGGCAGTCCACGTTCGTGAAGAGTTGCCGTCCACCCCTGGTGCAACCAAGCTTGGAAAAAGTCAATGATGGAGGGGAGTTCAAGAGCAGTTCTGTCGCAGAATCAAAAGCCGGATTATCTTACGACACGCCGTCCTGGCTATTTAATCCAGATCAACGTGTGATCACCACTTTTTGGTACAGGCCACCGAAGTAAGTTTGCTTGTTGATGTGCAGGTTTTGGCAGTCTGCAGGCAGCCAGTCTGTGATTTGGCCGTTCCACAAATCCATGGCAAAAGGCTCCAGCGTGGTCAGGATCGGCACCATGATGTAGCGGAATGGGTTGATCGCCCTGGGCTTGTGGTAGTCAACAAAGACGATCTTGCCACCCGGCTTGGTCACGCGCAGGGCCTCGGCAATGGTTTTGCGTCGCACGTCGGCCGGTTGTTCGTGCAGCAGGAAAAACACCACCACGGTGTCATGGCTGGCATCGTCAAATGTCAAAGCTGAAGAATCTTGTTGCAACACCGTGACCTGCTTTTGATGGCCCAGTTTGTCATGCAGGTTGGTGATTTGCACCGGCGCCACGTCAATCACATTCAGATGGCCCTGTGGCCCCAGACGGCGCACCAGATGCTCCGTGAAATTGCCATAAACACAGGCCACTTGCAGCACGTCGCCGTTGATGACATCGCCCATTTCCTGTAGTGCCAGGTCGCGCAGGCGTGAAAAATTACCCCACAAGATCAGGTTGACCAACCATTGACGCTCGAACACGCGCACTGCGTTTGGATGCGTGTAGGCCCACCAATAGGTGGATTCCAAGTAATGCGGAACCGTCACCGGAGCGATCGCGACAGAGGGAAGTTCGCCGGGCTTGTTGCTGGCTTTGTTGAAAATCATGATTTGATCAAAAAGATGGCACACACTGGGAAGTGTTTTGACGCCAGAGAAGAAACGAGAAAAATTGGTTGGATGCTAACCGAAATCGAAAAAAATGCCCGGCCGTCAAATTCTTTGCCAATTGTCACGGGCGGACATTGCTTGGTTTGGCGCTGGGGCCTGGGGCTTAAAACTTGCTTTATTGATTTAAATCAAAAATCGACCTTCCTGCGAATTTTTTACTTGGGGTAATATGGCACCATGAAAACATTAAGTTTTTTTTAAGTCAGTTAATGTGCCAAAGGATTTTCATGAACCAAGTCAAGTTTTCCTATTTTTTACGTGCCTTGTTGGCTGTTGGCTTGACCAGCGGTTCTTTTGCATTGCAAGCCCAGGCTGTTGATGTGGCCGCGGCGGAGGCTTTGCTTCTGACGAACAAATGCGCCAAATGCCATTCTGTGGACAAGAAAAAAGATGGCCCGGCCTACAAGGCCACAGCGGCTAAATTAAAGGGCAAGGCGAATGCCGAGGCCGAGCTGTTCACTCACCTGACCACCGCGCCCACCATTGAAATTGATGGGGTCAAGGAAGAGCATCAGAAGATCAAGGCCAAGGATGATGCGGCGGTCAAGAACCTCATCAAATACATCTTGTCGCGTTAAGTGACTCGGTCGACGATTGCTGAAGATGCGTCAATTCATCAAAAAGATTCTTCGACACTGGAAGCTGGTCTTTGGTGGACTGCTGGCGCTCGCAATTTTCTCAATTTCGGTTGGTATTTCCGGCGCCTACGTTCTGGCGCATACCAGCACTGAGGAGTTTTGCGTGAGTTGCCATGAAATGTCATACAACTTTGCCGAATACAAGGGCACGATTCATGATTCCAATCGAACCGGTGTGCGTGCCATTTGTACCGATTGCCATGTGCCCCATGAGCCCGGGCCGCTGGTGTGGGCCAAGATCAAGGCGACCAAGGATCTTTACTACACCTACATCTCCCCGTCCATCGACACCCCGGAAAAGTTTGAAGCCAAGCGCGCGCAAATGGCCCAGAACATTTGGCGTGAGATGAAGGCGACTGACTCACACACCTGCCGCAGTTGTCATC
>JBASJO010000252.1:0-6150 GCA_049655365.1 Rhodoferax sp.
AGGCAAACCAGTGGCCGAGGCGGCCAAAGGCACAAATGACCTCGTCGCTGATCAACAAAATGCCGTATTTGTCGACGATGCGCTGGATCTCGGGCCAGTAGCTGGCTGGCGGGATGATGACACCGCCCGCGCCCTGGATCGGCTCGGCAATGAAGGCAGCCACCTTGTCGGCACCGAGAGCCAGAATTTTTTCTTCCAGCCAACCGGCGGCGCGCACGCCGAATGCGTCGGTACTTTCGCCCGGCAGACCGTTCTCGAAAAAATACGGCTGCTCGATGTGCGTGATGTTGGGAATGGGCAAATCGCCCTGCGCGTGCATGCCGCTCATGCCACCCAGCGAGGCGCCGGCCATGGTGCTGCCGTGGTAGGCGTTCTTGCGGCTGATGATGACCTTGCGCTCTGGCTGGCCCAGCAGGTCCCAATAGCGGCGCACCATGCGCACGTTGGAGTCATTGCTCTCGGAGCCGCTGCTCGAATAAAACACATGCTCGAACGTGCGGTCGCCCACCTTGGGCGCCAGCGCGGCCAGGCGAGCCGCCAGCTTGACAGCAGGCAGGTTGGTGGTCTGGAAAAAGCTGTTGTAAAACGGCAGCGTCATCATCTGGTCAAAGGCGGCTTGTGCCAGCGCTTTGCGCCCGTAGCCGACATTGACACACCACAGGCCGCTCATCGCATCGAGCAATTTTTCGCCTTCGGAATCCCAGACGTAGATGCCTTCGGACTTGACAATGACGCGCGCACCCCGCGTGGCCAGGTCACCGTGGTCGGTGAACGGGTGGATGAAATGCGCGCTGTCCAGGGCCTGTATTTCCTGGGTGGACAGTGCTTGGGACGGTGTCAAAGCGGTCATGGTGGCGATCCTTGAGTCAACAATGGAAGGGGATAAAAGAATGGGGCCTTAGACGTGCAACAGCAGATGCTCGCGTTCCCAGGGCGAAATCACTTTCATGAACTCGTCAAACTCAAGCTCCTTGATTTCCGAGTACACGGTGATGAACTCCTTGCCCAGCACCTCGTGCAGATCGGACTCGCGGCGCAGCCAGTCCAGCGCCTCGCCCAGGCTGCGCGGTAACGCGTAAGGTGACAGGTAGGCGTCGCCCTTCATCTCGGCCTTGGGCTTGATCTTGTTCTTGAGCCCGAGGTAGCCACAGGCCATGGTCATGGCCAACGCCACGTACGGGTTGGCGTCAGCGCCTATCACGCGGTTCTCCACCCGGCGCGCTTCCGGCGATGAAATGGGCGAGCGAATGCCCACGGTGCGGTTGTCATAGCCCCATTCAATGTTGATCGGCGCGGCGGTATTGCGCGACAGGCGCCGGTAGCTGTTCACATACGGCGCCACCAGCACCATGGCCGCCGGAATGTAGCGCTGCAGGCCGCCGATGTAGTGCATGAAGGCGTCGGACGGCGTGCCGTCCGGGTTGCTGAAGATGTTCTTGCCGGTGGTCACATCCAGAATGCTCTGGTGCACATGCATCGCGCTACCCGGTTCGCCGGCAATCGGCTTGGCCATGAAGGTGGCGTACATGTCGTGGCGCAAGGCCGATTCACGCACGGTGCGCTTGAAAAAGAAGACCTCGTCGGCCAGGCCCAGCGGCTCGGAATGGAAGAAGTTGATCTCCATCTGGCCGGCGCCGATTTCATGGATCAACGTGTCCACATTGAGTTCCATCTTGTCGCTGAAGTCGTAGATTTCTTCAAACAGCGGGTCAAACTCGTTGACGGCATCGATGCTGTAGGCTTGGCGCGAGGTCTCGCTGCGGCCACTGCGGCCAATCGGCGGGCGCAGCAGGGTGTTGGGGTCGGTGTTGCGCGCGGTCAGGTAAAACTCCAGCTCGGGAGCCACGATGGGTTTCAGGCCCTCGGCGGCAAACAGGTCGCAGACCCGGCGCAACACGCTGCGCGGCGCGAACGGCACCAGGTTGCCCTTGTGGTCAAAACAGTCGTGAATGACCTGGGCGGTGGGGTCGGTCGCCCAGGGCACGATGCGCACGGTGGACGGGTCCGGGCGCAGCTGCATGTCCTTGTCGGTGGGATCGATGACGTCGTAATACGGGCCACTCTCGGGGAATTCGCCCGTCACGCCCATGGCCACCACCGACTGCGGCAGGCGCATGCCGCGGTCTTCGGTGAACTTGACGCGCGGCAAAATCTTGCCGCGGGCCACCCCGGTCAGGTCGGGCACCAGGCACTCCACCTCGGTCACACGTCGCTCGTTGAGCCATTGTTCCAGATCGTTGAAATTCATTGACTTCTTGGCATTCATGGTTTGCTCCAGGGTGAAACGTGTCAGCTATTTTGCACGTTGCATCAAAAACTATTGTGAGCGCGAAATTGGTTCACAATCAGAGCCATTTAAACCTTGGCCATGGTGCCACTTTCGCAACAATATGCTCTCGGAATTGTTACTGACCGAAATCGGCCGGCTGAATCCGCCCGCCAAGCTGCCGCTGCACCGCCAGCTGTACGAGGCGCTGCGGCGTGCCATTCTGGATGGCAAGCTGGCCGCCGGCGAACGCCTGCCGTCGAGTCGCGACCTGACCCAGGACCTGCAGCTGTCGCGCAATACTGTGGTCGCGGCCATCAACCAGCTCACCGTGGAAGGCTACCTGGTCAGCCACATTGGCAGTGGCACCTTCGTCAGCGAGAACGTTCCCCGGCTGCCCGCAGCGCCGCACCGTGGGGCCCCCAGCGGGCAGGCCACCCTGTCGACGCGCGGTCTGGCATTGAGCGGCAACTTTTGCGCCACCGACCTTGAGATCCAGCCGTTCACACCGGGCATTGCCGATTTCAGCGCGTTTCCGGTGGGCTTGTGGCAGCGCCTGCAAAACAAGCACTGGCGCATGACCTACCCCGACATGCTGGACTACAGCAGTTCAGGTGGCTACGCACCGCTGCGCCGTGCCGTGGCCGACTACCTGCGGGTGTTTCGCAGTGTGCCGCTCGACCTGGAGCAGGTCATCATCACCAGCGGCACGCAGGAGTCGCTGGTGCTGTGCGCCCAGTTGCTGGCCAACCAGGCAGACACCGTCTGGCTCGAAGACCCGGCTTACTGGGGCGCCGTCAAGGCCTTCATGGCCACCGGCCTGAGGCTGCATGCGGTCGCGGTGGACGAGCAAGGCATTGCGCCCCTGGCCAGCGATGATGCCGTGCCGCCGCGCCTGGTTTACGTCACGCCCTCGCACCAATACCCCACGGGTGCCGTGATGTCGCTGGCCCGAAGGCATCAGCTGCTCACGCTGGCGCGCAAGCACCAGGCCTGGGTCCTGGAGGACGATTACGACAGTGAATTCCGCTTCAGCGGCCCGCCGATTTCCTCGCTGGCCGGGCTCGACACCGACCAGCGCGTCATCTACCTGGGTTCGTTTTCCAAGGTGCTTTACCCTGGGCTCAAGCTCGGCTACATGGTGGTGCCCAAAGGACTGGCCGCCGCCTTCAAGCGCGCCCACTACGACCTGAACCGCCCTGGCCAGATGCCGGTGCAGGCCGCGCTGGCCGAATTCATCGACATGGGGCATTTCGCCAGCGCCCTGCGCCGCGCGCGCCAAAGTTACGCCCAGCGCCGCGCCAGCCTGCTGGCCGCGCTGCAACCCTGCCTGGGACCGCTGGCCCAGATCACCGGAGCCGAGCAAGGGCTGCACCTGTGCCTGCGCCTGCCCGACACGCTGGACGACAAGGCGCTGGCGCAGCAGCTGGGCAAACTCGGTCTGACGGTGCGCCCGCTGTCGAGCTACTGCCTGAAGCAAAGCCATCTGCGCGGCCTGATCATTGGTTATGGCTATGCACCGCTGGCAGAAATCGAGCACTTCGGGCCGGTGCTGGCCCGAACCATCGCGGGCGCGCTATCACGCAGCGGCGCTTCGGCATGAACGCACACACGACCGGGGTAAGCGCCCCGTTGTTCAAGCCGGGCTTCATGGTCTTGCACGGCAATCGGCTGGAGGACTTGCGCGACCTGCTCAGTGAATTCCTGCGCGCCCAGCCGCTGCCGCCTTTGATGCCCGAGGTCATTTTGGTGCAAAGCAACGGCATGAAGCACTGGCTGGAAATGGCGCTGGCCGACGACACGGCCCTGGGCATTTGCGCCGCGACCCGGCTGGAACTGCCCAGTGGCTACTTGTGGCAGGTCTACCGCAGCGTGCTGGGCGCGGCTACCGTGCCGGCGCACATGCCTTTTGACAAAAGCCATCTGGTCTGGCGACTGGTGCGTCTGTTGCCCGTGCTGGCGGTCGGCAACCCGGTTTATGCGCCGCTGCAGCGCTACCTGGCGCTGGATGCCGACGGCCGCAAACTTTATCAACTGGCGTTGCAGGTGGCCGATATTTTTGATGCCTACCAAAGCTACCGATCCGACTGGTTGAGCGACTGGGCGGCTGGCCATGACGTGCTGCGCGGCCACGATGGCCAGCCCGGCTTGCTGGCAGACGCCCACAAATGGCAAGCCCAGCTGTGGCGCGACCTGCGCGCCGATGTCGGGCCTATGCTGGCCGATGCCTCGCGCGCCAGCGTACATGCCCGCTTCATGGCCGCACTGCAGGCCCAGCTGGCGCAGAGCCAGGCCACCGGCCAGCGCCCGGCGGGCTTGCCGCCACGCCTGGTGGTGTTTGGCATCTCATCCCTGCCGATGCAAACCGTCGAGGCGCTGGCGCAATTGGGCCAGGTCTGCCAGGTGCTGATGCTGGTGCAAAACCCGTGTCAGTATTACTGGGGTGACATCGTGGCCGGCCACGACCAGCTGCGCGCCCAGCTGCGCCACCGCCAAGCCGCCCGGCCGGTGGCCAGCGACAGCCATCCGCTGCTGGCCTCGTGGGGAAAACAGGGGCGCGACTACCTGCATCTGCTGGACGACTTTGACAACGTGGCGCAGTACCACCAACGCATGCACCGGGTCGATGTGTTTGTCGACCCCGCCGCCGGGCTGGAGGCCCCGACGCTGTTGAACCAGCTGCAGTCGGGCATCCTGAACCTTGAGCCGGCTCACAACGCGCTTGACACCAAACGCGAGGTGCCGCCGGACGACAACAGCATCAGCTTCGTCACCTGCCACAGCGCGCAGCGTGAAGTCGAGGTGCTGCATGACCGGTTGCTGGCCTGGTTCGACGCCGACCCGGCTTTGAGTCCGCGCGATGTGATGGTGATGGTGCCCGACATGGCAGCCTTTGCACCGCACATTCAGGCGGTGTTTGGCCGCTTTGCCGCCGGACAGGTGCGGCACATTCCGTATTCTGTGGCGGACACCACGCCGCGCCAGTCGCCGCTGGTGCAGGCGCTGGAGCAGCTGTTGTCACTCCCAAACGCCAGGGTGTCGCTGGCCGACTGGCTAAGTCTGTTCGAGGTGGCGGCAGTGCGCCAGCGTTTTGGCCTCGACGAAGCCGACGTGGCGCAGTTACACGCCTGGCTGGCCCAGGCCGGCGTGCGCTGGGGCCTGGACGCCCAGCACCGCATGGCATGGGGTGTACCACCCGGCGTGCCGGGCCTGGACCAGAACAGCTGGGCTTTTGGCCTGCGGCGCCTGCTGCTGGGTTACGCCGTGGGTGCCGGTGCACCCTGGGGCAACACCTTGCCGCAGGCGGCCCTGAACGGGCTCGATGCCGCCGTCATCAGTGCCTTGCTGGATTGGGTGGAGGCCGTCAACCAGACCCTACAGGAACTCTCTGGCAGCAAGCCGCCCGCCGATTGGGGCTTGACTCTGGCCGGCGTCGTCGAACGCTTCTTTGCCGCCGCTGATGACGTCGATGAGCGGCTGATCCAGCGTTGCCTGGCGCCGCTGGAGGTGTGGCTGCAAGCCTGCGAGGCGGCGCAGTTGGAGACCCCGCTGCCGCTGGACGTGGTGCGCGAGCATTGGCTGTCGCAGATCGAAGAGAGCAGCCTGCAGCAGCGCTTTTTTGGCGGTGGTGTGCAGTTTGGCACCCTGATGCCGATGCGCTCGATTCCGTTCCAGGTGATCTGCCTGCTGGGCATGAACGACGGCGACTACCCGCGACAAAGGACTGCCCACGACTTTGACCTGATGGACCTGAGCTGGCGCGCGGGTGACCGCTCGCGCCGCGAGGACGACCGCTACCTGTTTCTGGAGGCCATCCTGTCGGCACGGCAAAAGCTCTACATCAGCTGGCAGGGCCACCGTGCCACCGACAACAGCGCGCAACC
>JBASJO010000253.1:0-8895 GCA_049655365.1 Rhodoferax sp.
AGCCTTGCCCGTGGTGCTGCAAGATGAAGTGGGTCAATTGGTGGGTGGCTTTAATCGCTTGCTTGATGTCTTGGCGCAACAGCAAAAAGTGCTGCGCCAAGGTGAGTTGTTCAAGCAGGCGGTACTGAACTCGGTGGCTGCAGAAATTGCCGTGCTTGACCATGAGGGTGTGATTCTGGAAGTGAATGAAGCCTGGCGGCGTGATGAGTCAGGCTGCGTGCAGACCTCCGGGCAAAACAGGGCGAGCATGAATGTCGGCACCAATTTTCTTGCGGCGTGCGAGGGCATGGAGATCGAGGCCACTACGGCGGATGGCATATCAGCACAAGACGGAATCCGTGCGGTGCTGGCTGGCCGCATACCGCGCTTTTTTCTTGAATACGCCTGCCATTCGCCGCGACAGCAACGCTGGTTCAGCATGAGTGTGACGCCGCTGGATGGCGAAGCACGACAAGCAGCGGTGGTGTCATTGGAAGATATTACAGAGCGCATCCAGATGGCGCAACAAGTGCGCGAACTGGCCTTTTACGACCCGCTGACTAGCCTGCCCAATCGCCGCCTGGCGCTGGAGCGCATGTCACAACAGGTGATGGGTGCCCGCCGCAGCAACACCCGTCTGGCGCTGTTGTTCATTGATCTGGATAAATTCAAGCCGATCAACGATGAATTGGGACACGCCGTGGGCGACTGGCTGCTGCAGGCCGTGGCGCAGCGCATTCAGGCCTGCCTGCGTGCCTCCGATACCGCTGCGCGCATGGGGGGGGATGAGTTTGTGGTGTTGCTGCCCGACCAGCAAAACAGCGAAGCCGCGGTGGGAGTGGCGGAGAAAATCCGCCATGCGCTGGCCCAGGAGTTTGTGACCGACCAGGGCATGGTGTTGAGCATTTCGTCGAGCATCGGTGTGGCCTTGTACCCGGACCACGGTACCACCGAGAAAGATCTGTTGCGCCTGGGCGATGAAGCCATGTACCAGGCCAAAAAAAGTGGCCGCAATGCGGTTTACCTGTGTTTGCCCATGGCTGCAGAATCCAGCCCCGAGGCCAGAACAGGCGCGTCGGCATCTTATGTTCACCTGCGCTGGAAGAGCGCCTTCAACAGTGGTCACAGCCTGCTTGACCAGGAGCATGAAGGCTTGTTTCGGCTGGCCAATACGCTGCTTGACAAGTTTGCTTTGCGGCGTCAGCAGCCGCAGGCGTTTGAGGCTGCTTATGAAGCGTTGCTGGCTGACACAGAAGCGCATTTCGCTCACGAAGAAGCTATTCTGCGCGGGCTCGGGTTTGCCAATCTGATTCACCATGCGCAGCAACACCAGCTACTGTTGACACGGGCCAGGGCACTGCATCAGCAGTTGCATGAAGCGCCCGAAAAAACCGGTGCCGGGGGTGAATTGACGAAATTTCTGGTGTCCGAGCTGGTGGCGGGCCACCTGTTGCAGTCTGACCGGGAATTTTTTGCCTTGTTTGCCAAGTCTGGATGATGGCTGATTTGGCAGTACGATGCCATTTTCAAAAAATACAAAAGAGGAGACACCCATGCTGGGATTGATGCAAAACCAAACCCTGTCGATTTCGTCGCTGATCGAATTTGCCGCGCGCCACCACGGTGAAGGTGAAATTGTGTCGCGCCGGACCGAAGGGGACATCCACCGCTACACCTACAAGGAGGCGGCGCAGCGGTCGCGCCAGCTGGCAGGCGCGCTGGATGCGTTTGGTGTGCAGCAAGGCGAGCGCGTGGCATCGATTGCCTGGAACGGCTACCGGCATCTGGAGATGTATTTTGGCGTGAGCGGGTCGGGGCGCGTGCTGCACACCATCAACCCGCGCATGCATCCCGAGCAAATCGCCTGGGTGATGGGCCACGCGCAGGATCAGGTGGTGTGTTTTGACATGACGTTCCTGCCGATCGTCAAAGCCATTCACGGCAAATGCCCCGATGTCAAACACTGGGTGGCGCTGTGTGATGCCGACAAGCTGCCGGCTGATTCCGGTGTTCCCGGTTTGCTCAGTTATGAGGCCTTGCTGGCGGCGCGCTCCGGCGATTACAGCTGGCCCGAACTGGACGAAAACACGGCCTCGAGCATGTGTTACACCAGCGGCACCACGGGCAACCCCAAGGCCGCGCTGTACAGCCACCGCTCCACCGTGCTGCACGCCTATGCCGCAGCCTTGCCGGATGTGATGTGCCTGTCAGCGCGTGACTCGATCCTGCCGGTGGTGCCGATGTTCCATGTCAACGCCTGGGGCATTCCGGACTCGGCCGCTTTGACCGGCGCCAAGCTGGTGTTCCCGGGTCCCGGCATGGACGGCAAATCGATCTATGACCTGATCGAACTGGAGCGGGTGACCTACGCCGCCGGTGTGCCCACCATCTGGCAAATGCTGCTGAGCCACATGGAGCCCAACGGCTTGCGCTTCTCCACGCTGAAACGCACGGTGATTGGCGGCGCGGCCTGCCCGCCGGCCATGATCACCGCCTTCAGCGACAAGTACGGCGTGGAGGTCTTGCACGCCTGGGGCATGACCGAAATGAGCCCGGTGGGCACGGTGTGCACGCTCAAGAACAAGCACCTCGCGATGTCGGAGGAAGACAAGATGAAGGTGCGTCTGAAACAGGGCCGGTCCATTTTTGGCGTCGACATGAAGATCGTGAACGCCGAAGGCATGGAGCTGCCGTGGGACGGAAAAACCTATGGCGACCTGCTGGTCAAGGGCCCGTGGGTGCTGCGCGAGTACTTCCAGGGCGTGGGCGACACACACGCGGTGATGCCGCTCGTCGATGGCTGGTTTCCCACCGGCGACGTGGCCACCATCGATGCCGACGGCTACATGCAGATCACCGACCGCAGCAAGGACGTGATCAAGTCCGGCGGCGAGTGGATCAGCTCGATCGACATCGAGAACATCGCGGTGGCGCACCCGGCGGTGGCCATGGCGGCCTGCATTGGCATGAAACACCCCAAGTGGGACGAGCGCCCGATTGTGGCCGTGGTGAAAAAACCCGGCGCCGAGGTGTCGCGCGAAGAACTGCTCACGTTCTATGAGGGCAAAGCCGCCAAATGGCAAATACCGGACGACGTGGTGTTTCTTGACACGATCCCGATGGGCGCCACCGGCAAGATGCAAAAGAGCAAGCTGCGCGAGGTCCTCAAGGACTACCAGTTGCCCGATTTGCGCTGACTGGATGGGGCGTCATTGCAAGCGAAGCGCGGCAATCCATGACTTTTGAATACATGGATTGCTTCACTGCGCAATGACGGCCCTTTAAATTCTGCATGGAATTCTTCACCATTTCACTGCTCAACGGCCTCAGCTACGGCTTGTTGCTGTTCATGCTGAGCTCGGGGCTGACGCTGATTTTCAGCATGATGGGCGTACTCAACTTCGCCCATGCCTCGTTTTACATGCTGGGCGCCTACTTTGGCTACAGCGTGAGCGCATGGCTGGGCTTCTGGCCGGCTTTGGTGCTGGCGCCCTTGATCGTGGGTGGCCTGGGCGCCGTGTTCGAGCGCTTTTTGCTGCGTCGGGTGCACCGGTTCGGCCATGTGGCCGAGCTGCTGATGACCTTTGGCCTGAGTTACCTCATTCTGGAGGTGGTGCAACTGGTCTGGGGTCGCAGCTCGGTCGATTACCGCGTGCCGGAGGCACTCGACGGCCCGCTGTTGACGCTGTTTGGCATCCAGTTTCCGGCCTACCGCGCTTTCATGATGGGCGTGGCCGTGGGCATGCTGGCCGCCTTGTGGCTGCTGCTCAAGCACACCCGTGTCGGGCTTGTCATCCAGGCGGCCTTGACGCACCCCGGCATGGTCGAGGCGCTGGGGCATAACGTGCCGCGCGTGTTCATGTGGGTGTTTGGCGGCGGCTGTGCGCTGGCCGGTCTGGCGGGCGTGCTGGGCGGTAATGCCTTTGTCACCGAACCGGGCATGGCGGCGGCGCTCGGTGGCATTGTTTTTGTCGTGGTGGTGGTGGGGGGCGTCGGCTCGCTGGGCGGCGCCTTTTTGGCCTCCCTGCTGATTGGCCTGATGCAAACCTTTGCCGTCGGTCTGGATGTGTCCGTGGCGCCGATCTTGCCTTATGTGTTGATGGTGCTGGTGCTGATCTTTCGGCCCCGGGGCCTGGCCGGCGCGCGGGGCGACTGATGGGGCGCGGCGTGGTCTGGGGCCTGTACGCGCTCATTCTGGCGCTGGCGCCGCTGGTGTTCACCAGCAGCCTGAGCCACACGCTGCTGAGCCAGATGGGCATCGCCATCATCGTCTGCCTGAGCTACAACATCTTGCTGGGCCAAGGCGGCATGCTCAGTTTTGGCCACGCGGTGTATTCAGGCATGGGCGCGTTTCTGGCCATTCACACGCTCCGGCTGGTGAGCGGCGGGCTGGCGCTGCCGGTGAGCCTGATCCCGCTGGTGGGCGGCTTGGCCAGTCTGGCGCTGGCGCTGCTGCTGGGCTGGGTCACCACCAAAAAAGCCGCCACGCCGTTTGCCATGATCACGCTGGGAATAGGTGAACTGGTGTGGGCCATGGCGCTGATGTTCCCCGGGTTTTTTGGTGGTGAGGCCGGGCTATCGGGCAACCGGGTGGCCGGCAGCCCGCTGCTGGGCATCACTTTTGGTCCGCAAATCGAGTTGTATTACCTGATTGCGCTGTACACCCTGGTCTGCACCGCGCTGATGTACGCCTTTACCCGCACGCCACTGGGGCGCATGCTGAACGCGGTGCGCGACAACCCCGAGCGCGCCGCCTTTGTCGGTTACAACCCGCAAATGGTGCGCTACCTGGCGTTTGTGATTGCAGCGTTTTTTGCTGGCATCTCGGGCGGCTTGGCGGCACTCAATTTCGAAATCGTGACCTCCGAAGTGCTGAGCGGTCACCGTTCGGGCGCTTACCTGCTGTTCACCTTTCTGGGTGGCACCACCTTCTTCTTTGGCCCCATCATTGGCGCCATTTTGATGGTGCTGGCGTTTGTGCTGCTGTCCGGGCTGACCCAGGCCTGGCTGCTGTATCTGGGGCTGATCTTCATCGTGATGGTGACGCTGGCGCCTGGCGGTGTGGCATCGCTGGTCATGCTGAACCTGCGAAGGGTCCGGGGCGGCGGGTGGCGGCGACTTTGGCCAGTCTATGGGATTCTGCTGGTCACGGGTTCGCTGGCCCTGTCGGGTGCTGCCGCCCTGCTGGAAATGCTGTACCACCTGCAACTCGGCGCAGCGCTGGGGCCGGAGTTGCCCTTTTTCGGGGTCACGCTCAACATTGAAACATGGGGCCACTGGCTTGGCGCGGGCGCCGTCTTGCTCTTTGGCCTGATGCTGTTCGAGCTGAGTCGGCGCAAGTTGATGCAGCACGGGCAAGGCGGGGAGCGCACATGAAGCCGACCGCCCAGACCGATGCCCTGGTCTTGCAAGACCTGCACAAAAGCTTTGGCAACACCGACATCCTGCGCGGTATCAGCCTGGCCGTCAAAGCGGGTGAGCGCATCGGCATCATTGGCCCCAACGGGGCGGGCAAGTCGACCTTGTTCAACCTGATCAGCGGTCGCGTGGCGCCCACGCAAGGCCAGGTTTGGCTCAACGGGAGTCGCATTGATGGCAAGCCACCGCATGAGGTCAACCGCATGGGCTTGTCGCGCAGTTTTCAGATCACCAACATCTTCCCCACGCTCAGCGTGTTCGACAACCTGCGCTGCGGCGTGCTCTGGCGCCTGGGCTACAAGTACAGCTTTCTGAAATTTCTGGCGCGTCTCGATGATGCCAATGCGCAGACGCAAGCCCTGATGGAAAAAGTGCACCTGGGCCCGCAGCGCGACACCCAGGCCATGCACCTGAGCTATGCCGAACAGCGCGCGCTGGAGCTGGGCATCACCATGGCCAGCGGGGCCAGCGTGATTTTGCTGGACGAGCCCACCGCCGGCATGAGCCAGTCCGAAACCAGCCGCTTCATTCCGCTGATCAGGGAAGCCACAGAAGGTAAAACCCTGTTGATGGTCGAGCACGACATGGGCGTGGTTTTTGACCTGGCTGACAAGATTGCGGTGCTGGTTTCTGGCGAACTGCTCGCCTTTGACACGCCTGATACGGTGCGTGCCGATGCGCGGGTGCAAGCGGCCTATTTGGGCGCTCCGCTAGCTCAAGCGGGACTGGCGTCATGCTGAAAATCGACCAGCTGCACGCTTTCTACGGCAAAAGCCAGGTGTTGCATGGGGTGTCGTTGCAACTGGTCGGGGGTGAAATTGTGGCGCTGCTGGGGCGCAACGGCTCGGGGCGCAGCACCACCGCCAAAACCATCATGGGGCTGGTCGATGCCCGTGGCTCCGTTCTTTGGCGCGGCCAGCAGTTGCTGGGGAAAAAAACTTATGAAGTCGCGCAAATGGGTTTGGGCTATGTACCCGAAAGCCGCGACATCTTCCCCACGCTGACGGTGGAACACAACCTGATGCTGGGGCAAAAGCCGGGTCAGAAAACAGGCCGTTGGTCCATGGGCGACATGTACGCCATGTTCCCGCAGCTCAAAGCGCGTCAGCATGCGCCAGCCGGCGTGCTGTCAGGCGGCGAGCAGCAAATGCTGACCCTGTGCCGCAGCCTGATGGGCGACCCCGACCTGATCATCGTTGACGAACCTACCGAGGGCTTGGCGCCCCAGGTGGTCATGTTGCTGGGGCAAGTCCTCAGGCAACTCAAGGCGCGTGGTATCGCGGTACTGCTGATCGAACAAAAGCTGACGATTGCCCTGGACGTGTCCGACCGCTGCTACGTGATGGGCCACGGCAGCGTGGTGTTTGAAGGCACGCCGGCGGAGTTGCGCCAGGCCGACGCTGTTCGCAGGGAGTGGCTGGAGGTGTGAATGGATGGCATCCGAGGCGGATGAGTTTTTGAATGCGCGTCAATGCCCGGCTTCAATCGTCATCCTTGTGTGCCTCGAAAATGTCGCTGAAGTGTTGGGCGCAATGCCTGAACGCCTCGAGAACTGCCGGGTCAAAGTGTGACGGCAGAGTGCGGCCGTCACCGCTGAAAATGATGTCCGTGCTGCTTTCATGGCTGAACGCCTCCTTGTAGGGGCGTCTGGACCGCAGAGCGTCGTACACATCACAAATCTGCATGATGCGCGCCGGCAGCGGGATCGCCTCGCCCTGCAGGCCCAGCGGGTAGCCGCCGCCGTCCCAACGCTCGTGGTGTCCGCCGGCAATCTCGGCGCCCATGATCAGGTAGGGCGAATCGGTGCCGCCGAGCAATTTCGCGCCCAGCGCGGCGTGGGTCTTCATGATCTCCCATTCGTGCGGCTCGAACTGACCCGGCTTGCCGAGGATGGCGTCGGGGACCGCGATCTTGCCCACATCGTGCATCGGGCTGGCGTAATGGATGGTGTCGCAGAACTCGGCACCCATACCCAGCGCCTGCGCCAGCTCTGTGCTGTAGAAGCTCACACGCGCCACGTGCGCGCCAGTCTCCTCGTCCTTGAACGAGGCGGCGCGCGTCATGGTGACAATGGTTTCGCGATAGCTCGCGGTCAATTGGTGCGTGCGCTTCTTCACCTTAGCTTCAAGAATGTGGTTGTGGTTGGCCAGAAAATCGCTGAACTCCTTGAGCCGCAGCAAATTGCGCACGCGCATGCGCAATTCGTTGCGGTCCACCGGTTTGCTGACGAACTCCTCCGCCCCGGCTTCCAGCCCGCGCAGCCGCGATTCGCGGTCATCCAGCGCGGTCACCATGACCACCGGCACCGAGCACGTCGCCTTGGCCGCCTTGAGTTGCCGCGCGACTTCGTAGCCGTCCAGGCCCGGCATCATGATGTCGAGCAGGATGAGGTCCGGTGGATCGGCGCGCGCGGTATCGAGCGCCTGTGCGCCGTCAGCCGCCTCCGAAGCCGCGTAGCCCTCGGCTTCCAGCATCGCCACCAACAGTCGGCGGTTGCGCTCCTCGTCGTCCACGACCAGTATTCGTGCGGGTTTCTTTGCTTCGTTCACGTCTTCTCCTCCTGTAGGTGCAGGCGCAGTGTGAAGCCGCTCAGTGTCGCCCTTCATTGTCAGCACGGAGAGCGCGAGCTTGAGATTGAACGGGTCGTCATCCACCACCAGGATCTTCGCCATCGCCTGTCCCCTCAGTCCCTGCCGCGTCGGGGCAGCGCGCGGCGCAGCTCGGCGAGCAGCTCGCCGGTTTCGAAGTTCGCCTTCGCCAGGATCGCGCTGACGCCGCCGTTCAGGCGGGCGCGATCCTCGGCGCTAAGGTCTTTCGCCGTCAGCACCAGGATCGGGATGCGCGCGGTGGGCGCGGACGCGCGCAGCGCGCGCGCCACCTCGAAGCCGCTCACCTCCGGCATCATCAGGTCGAGGATCATCAGATCGGGCAGGGCGCTTTTCGCCACGTCGATCGCCTCGGCGCCGCCATAGGCGCGCAGCACGCGGTAGCCCTCGGCCTCGAGCGCCGTCGCCACCAGCTCCACCGCCTTGACGTTGTCGTCCACCACCAGCACGCGCGCCGACTCGCGGCCGGTGCGCGCGTCGAGCAGCCCGGCCAGCGCCGCCACCAGCTCCTCGCGGACGAAGGGTTTGTGCAGCACGCGCCGGGCGCCGAGCGCGAGGCCGCGGTCGAGGTCGTCCGAGACGGTGATGATCACCACCGGCGTGGCGG
The DNA here is from genome assembly GCA_049655365.1 of Rhodoferax sp. GTDB lineage: Bacteria > Pseudomonadota > Gammaproteobacteria > Burkholderiales > Burkholderiaceae_C > Rhodoferax. The sequence goes on from JBASJO010000253.1 coordinate 8,611, forward strand.
CCAGCCTCGGATCGGCCCGCAAGCGCTGCATGAACTCCCAGCCGTCCATGTTGGGCAGGAAGATGTCGAGCGTGATGAGCTGCGGACGGCGCTTGGCGGCGCGCGCCAGGCCTTCCTCGGCGGTGGCGGCGCGTATCACCGCGAAGCCCTCGCTGTGCAGTTGCGCCGTGATCAGCTCGGCCATGCGGTCGTCGTCCTCAATCACCAGCGCCAGCGGCACGGCTGGCCGGGACGGCGGCGTGGCCGCGGTGGCCGACCCGCCCTCCGGCAGGGCCACGGCCAAGG
>JBASJO010000254.1:0-4216 GCA_049655365.1 Rhodoferax sp.
GCTGGCCAGTGCCCTGGATTCGGTCGCCCGGGCCGATGCCAAACAGATGCAAGCCAGCGCCCAGGCAGAACGCTTCAATCCGCTGATGGCGGCCAAGGCCATCAGCCAGCAGGAATTTGTCAATGCCCAAGCGGCGCAAAAATTGGCGGAAGCCGACGTGGCCGTGGCGCGTGCCGCGGTGCAGACCGCGCGCATCAACCTGGGTTATGCCGCCATCACAGCCCCCATCAGCGGGCGCATCGGCCGTGCGCTTGTGACGGAGGGTGCCTTGGTCGGCCAAGGCGAGGCCACCCCCATGGCGGTGATTCAGCAAACCGACCCGATGTATGTCAACTTCACCCAATCGGCCTCGGAGGTGATGCAATTGCGCCGCCAACTGGAATCCGGCCAGCTCAAACGCGCCGGTAGCCAGGGGGCCAGCGTGCGCTTGGTGCTGGAGGATGGCTCAGAGTACGCCAAGCCCGGCAAATTACTGTTTTCTGATTTGACGGTGGACAGCACCAGCGGCCAGATCACCCTGCGCGCCGAAGTGCCCAACCCTGTGGGCACCCTGCTGCCGGGCCTGTTCGTGCGAGTGCGCGTGGAACAGGCGCAAGCCAGCAGCGCCATCACCCTGCCCCAGCAAGCCGTGACGCGTTCGCCCCAGGGCGACTCGGTCATGGTGGTGAGCAACGACGGCAAGGTGGCCCCGCGCCCGGTCAAGGTCGGTGGCCAACAAAACGGCCAGTGGGTGATTCTGGACGGCCTGCAAAGCGGTGACCAGGTGATGGTGGACGGCTTCCAAAAACTGCGTGGCGGGGCCCCGGTGAAAGCCGTGCCGTGGCAAGCCCCCGGCAGCGCGCCGGCCAAAGCCACCCCTGTGGCATCGTCCCCTGCTGCAGCCGCCAGCACGGCGCGCTAAGGAGCCCTTGCCATGGCCAAGTTCTTCATTGACCGACCCATTTTTGCGTGGGTCATTGCGCTCTTCATCATCGTGCTCGGCTCGGTGGCCATCACCCAGTTACCCATTGCCCAGTACCCGCCCGTGGCACCGCCCTCGATCGTCATTTCTGCCAACTATCCCGGCGCTTCGGCCAAAACCCTGGAAGACAGTGTGCTGTCCATCGTCGAGCAGGAAATGAATGGCTCGCCCGGCCTGATCTACATGGAGTCTGTGGCCCAGGCCAGCGGTTCGGGCAGCATCACGCTGAGTTTCGAGCCCGGCACCAACGCCGATCTGGCGCAAGTGGACGTGCAAAACCGGCTGTCGCGCGCCGCACCGCGTCTGCCATCGGCTGTGACACAACAGGGCGTGCGGGTAGACAAGGCGCGCAGCAACTTCCTGCTGTTTGCCATTCTTTCATCCGACGACCCGGCCTTGAATCCGGTGGCCTTGGGTGACTATGCCTCGCGCAGCATCGTGCCCGAACTGCAGCGCCTGCCCGGTGTCGGTCAGGTGCAACTGTTCGGCACCGAACGCGCCATGCGCATCTGGGTGGACCCAGCCAAGCTGCAAAGCTACAACTTGTCGGCCAGCGACGTGACGGCGGCCATTCGGGCGCAAAACGCGCAAGTGTCAGCCGGTGAAATTGGCGGTCTGCCCAACGTGGCGGGTCAGGGCATTGCCGCCACCGTGGTGGTGGGTGGCCAACTCAGCAGCGTGGCGCAGTTCGGCAACGTGGTGCTGCGCGCCAACACCGACGGTTCCAGCGTGCGCCTGAAGGATGTGGCACGCATCGAACTCGGCGCCCAGTCCTACGCCACCTCGGCCCGGCTCAATGGCAAACCCTCCACCGGCATCGGCGTGCAGCTGTCGCCCAGCGGCAATGCCCTGGCCACAGCCAAAGCGGTGCGCGCCCGCATGGCAGAACTTGAAAAGTTTTTCCCAAAAGGCATGACCTGGGCCATTCCCTACGACAGTTCGCGCTTCATTGACACTTCACTGCGCCAGGTGGCAACCACACTGGTTGAGGCCATCGTGCTGGTGTTTCTGGTCATGTTTTTGTTTTTGCAGGACTGGCGCTACACGCTGATCCCCACGCTGGTGGTGCCGATTGCACTGCTGGGCACTTTCGCCACCCTGCTGGCCATGGGGTTCTCGATCAACGTGCTGACCATGTTTGCCATGGTGCTGGTGATCGGCATTGTGGTGGACGACGCCATCGTGGTGGTGGAAAACGTCGAGCGCATCATGAGCGAGGAAGGGCTGGCGCCACTGGAGGCCACGCGCAAGGCCATGGGGCAGATCTCGGGCGCCATCATTGGTGTGACCGTGGTGCTGATTTCGGTGTTTGTGCCGCTGGCGTTTTTCAGTGGCTCCATTGGCAATATTTACCGCCAGTTTGCCGCCGTGATGGGTGTATCGATCGCGTTCTCGGCCTTTCTGGCGCTGTCGCTCACGCCGGCTTTGTGCGCCACCCTGCTCAAACCCGTCGAAGCCGGCCACCACCACGCCAAGACCGGTTTTTTTGGCTGGTTCAACCGCGGCTTTGCCAGAACAGCCAAGGCGTATGAGGGCGGTGTCGCCAGGCTGCTGCCGCGCGCTGCGCGTTATCTGGTGATTTACCTGGCCATCGTGGCGGGTGCCGGCTGGATGTACCAGCGCCTGCCCGCGTCCTTCCTGCCCAACGAAGACCAGGGCACGATGCTGGTCAATGTGCAGTTGCCGCCCGGCGCCACCCAGGGGCGGACCCTGGCCGTGATGGAGCAGGTCGAAGGCTTCATGCTCAAGCAGCCTGAAGTGCAAGGCATGGTGAGTGTGCTGGGCTTCAGCTTCTCCGGGCAGGGACAAAACGCCGCCCTGGCTTTTGTCACACTCAAGGACTGGTCCGAGCGCACCGAGCCCGGCAGCTCGGCCCAAGCGCTGGCCGGACGCGCCTTTGGCGCGCTGTCAGGCATTCGTGACGCGTTCATCTTCCCCTTGAGCCCGCCACCGATTCCCGAACTGGGCGCGTCCTCGGGCTTCAGCTTCCGGCTGCAGGACCGTGCCGGGCTGGGTCACGAGGCGCTGTTGGGCGCACGTAACCAGCTGCTCGGCATGGCAGCCAAAAGCAAGGTGCTGACCCAGGTGCGCCCTGACGGCCTGGAAGACGCGCCGCAATTGCAACTGGACATTGACCGCGACAAGGCCAGCGCGCTGGGCGTGCCGTTTGAGGCCATCAACGCCACCATCTCCACGTCGCTGGGCTCAAGCTATGTCAACGACTTCCCCAACGCCGGACGACTGCAGCGTGTGATGGTGCAAGCCGACGCGCCCGCACGCATGCAGCCTGATGACTTGCTCAAACTCAACGTGCCCAACACCAAGGGACAAATGGTGCCCTTGTCCGCCTTCACCAGCGCGCGCTGGGTCACCGGCGCCATGCAGACGGTGCGCTACAACGGCTACCCGGCCATGCGCATTGGCGGCAGCGCCGCGGATGGCTTCAGCACGGGCGACGCCATGAAAGAAATGGAAAGCCTGGCCAGCCAGTTGCCGCCCGGTTTTGGCTTTGAGTGGACTGGCACCTCGCGCGAAGAAAAGCTGGCCGGTGCCCAGGCCATGATCCTTTATGGTTTTGCCATCCTGTCGGTGTTCCTGTGCCTGGCAGCCCTGTACGAGAGCTGGACCATTCCGCTGGCGGTCATTCTGGTGGTGCCTTTGGGCGTGCTGGGGGTCATTGTGGCCACGCTGCTGCGCGCCTATTCGAACGATGTCTACTTTCAGGTTGGTCTGATCACCATCATCGGCTTGTCGGCAAAAAACGCCATCCTGATCATCGAATTTGCCAAGGACCTGCAAGCCCAGGGCAAGAGCGTGGTGGCGTCGGCGCTGGAAGCCGCCCACCTGCGCTTTCGCCCGATCGTGATGACCTCGATGGCCTTCACGCTGGGCGTCCTGCCCCTGGCCATTGCCACGGGCGCCGGCTCGGCCAGCCAGCGCGCCATTGGCACCGGTGTGATTGGCGGCATCCTGACCGGCACCGCCCTGGCCGTGGTGTTTGTCCCGATCTTTTTTGTCGTCATTCGCAACCTGTTCAAGGACAGTGCGCGCCAGCAGCAGGTGCATGCGGCGCAGGCGGAACACATGGGAGTGCATTCGCATGAATAAGCAACAACGGTCCTCAGCTTCCACCCTGAAACGCTCGGTGGCAGTGCTTGCCATCAGCTTGCTGACGGGCTGCTCGCTCATGCCAACTTACCAGCGCCCCAGCGCGCCGGTGGCGGCGCAGTGGCCAGCCAGCGCCGGGGTCAACAC
>JBASJO010000255.1:0-1682 GCA_049655365.1 Rhodoferax sp.
ACCGCCGTGCGCGTTCTCAAGAAGCAGGACCCGGCGCTGCTGTCCAAATATGACTTGTCGAGCCTGCGCGCGCTGTTTTTGGCGGGCGAGCCGCTGGATGAACCCACCGCGCAATGGATCAGCGAAGGCCTGGGTAAACCGATCATCGACAACTACTGGCAAACCGAGACCGGCTGGCCCATCCTGTCGCTGTGCAATGGCGTGGAAAAAGCGGTCAGCAAGTTCGGCTCACCGGGCAAAGCGGTTTACGGTTACGACGTCAAATTGCTCGATGACCAGACCGGTGAGGAACTGATTGGTCCGAACCAGAAAGGCGTGGTCGCCATCGAAGGCCCGTTGCCACCCGGCTGCATGCAGACCGTGTGGCGCGACGACGAGCGCTTCGTCAACACCTACTGGAAGAGCGTGCCCGGCAAGTTGGTGTACAGCACCTTTGACTGGGGCGTGCGTGATGCCGATGGCTACTACTTCATTCTGGGGCGTACCGACGACGTGATCAACGTGGCTGGTCACCGCCTGGGCACCCGCGAGATCGAGGAAAGCATCTCGGCGCACCCCAATGTGGCCGAGGTGGCCGTGGTGGGCGTGGCAGACCAGCTCAAGGGCCAGGTGGCGATGGCCTTCGCCGTGGTCAAGGACGCCAGCCTGCTGACCGACGAGGCCAGCGCACTCAAGTTGGAGGGCGAAATCATGAAGCTGGTGGACCGCGACCTGGGTGCCGTGGCACGCCCGGCCCGCGTGCGCTTTGTCACCGTGCTGCCAAAAACGCGCAGCGGTAAGTGCCTGCGTCGTGCCATCACCGCGGTCTGCGAGGGGCGTGATCCAGGCGACCTGACCACCATGGACGACCCGGCGGCGCTGCAACAGATCAAGGATCTGGTGAGCCGATAAGTCTCGGAGTCATTCAAGGTCAATCAAGGTTTGTAAGGAATGTGCCGCCTTTCGGTGGCACAATTCCCATCTGCATTCGGCCCTTCCAACGCCACTGTCGCATCCGCCAAACGGTTAAGCCGTGACGCGGGAGGTTAATCAACCATCAGCTTTAACCAGCCAAATTTCCTCAAGGGAAATGAAAGTCAGCGAAACATGAGTGAGACCAACACGGTTTACCAAGCCTATCAGGCGAATACCTACCTTTTCGGTGGTAACGCCCCATACGTCGAAGAGATGTATGAAAACTATCTGGAAAATCCGGGCAGCGTGCCAGACAACTGGCGTGACTACTTCGATGCGCTCCAGAATGTGCCGGCCGTGGATGGCTCAAATGCCAAAGACGTCCCCCACCAGCCTGTCATCAACGCCTTTGCCGAACGTGCAAAACAAGGCGGCACCAAAGTCGTCGTGGCGGCCGGTGCGGATTCTGACTTGGGTCGCAAACGGGTTTTCGTCCAGCAGTTGATCGCCGCTTATCGCAACGTCGGCTCCAATTGGGCTGATCTGGACCCACTCAAGCGTACCGAGCGCCAGCCCATTCCTGAACTGGAGCCGTCGTTTTACGGCTTTTCAGATGCCGATCTGGAAACCGTGTTCAACACCAGTAATACCTTCTTTGGCAAAGAGGTCATGGCGCTGCGCGATTTGCTCAATGCACTGCGCGAAACCTATTGTGGCTCGATCGGTGCGGAATACATGTACTTGTCCGACCAGACGCAAAAGCGCTGGTGGCAGCAAAAGCTGGAAAG
>JBASJO010000256.1:0-2120 GCA_049655365.1 Rhodoferax sp.
GTCTTGAATTGACCGTTTTCACGATAGAACATGGTGCGAGCCCTTTCTTTGTTTTCGTTGTGCGGTCACACGCGGTCGATGATCTTCTCGCCGAACAGTCCTTGCGGCCGGAACAGCAGGAACACCAGCGCCAGCACATACGCGAACCAGATCTCGATGCCGCCACCGACCATGGGGCCGAGGTAGACCTCGGAGAGCTTCTCGCCCACGCCGATGATCAGGCCGCCGATGATGGCGCCTGGCACCGAAGTCAGGCCGCCCAGAATCACCACCGGCAGGGCGCGCAGGGCGACGGTGGTCAGGGAAAACTGCACGCCCAGCTTGCTGCCCCAGATCATGCCGGCCACCAGCGCGACCACACCGGCCACACACCACACAATGACCCAGATGCGGTTCAAGGGGATGCCGATGCTTTGCGCGGCCTGGTGGTCATCGGCCACCGCGCGCAGGGCGCGGCCAGTGACCGTCTTCTGGAAAAACAGTGTCAGAAGGCCGACCAGCAGCGCCGCAATCAGCGCGGCATACAGGTCTTCCTTGTTGATCAGGATGCCGCCTTCAAACACGCTCTCGAAAGCGATGATGGGGTCCTTGGGCATGCCGATGTCAATCTTGTAAATGTCGCTGCCAAAGATGGTTTGGCCGATGCCGTCCAGAAAGTAGCTGATACCCAGCGTGGCCATCAGCAGCGTGGTGCCTTCCTGGTTGACCAGATGGCGCAAGGCCAGCCGCTCGATCAGCCAGGCCACCCCGAACATCATGAGCCCGGCGCCAATGAAAGCCAGCAAATTGGCCACAAAGAGGTTGTCAATGCCGGTGTAGAGCGGAATCCACTCGGAGAACCGCGCCATCGCCAGCGCCGCAAACAGCACCATCGCGCCTTGCGCAAAGTTGAACACGCCAGAGGCCTTGTAGATCAGCACAAAGCCCAGCGCCACCAACGAATACAGCATGCCGGCCATCAGGCCGCCGAGCAAAGTTTCAAGAAAAAATGCCATGATTAGTGTCCTGTTCCAAGGTAAGCGCTGATCACTTCTTCGTTGCTACGAACTTCTTCAGGGGTGCCGTCACCAATCTTCTTGCCGTAATCGAGCACCACCACCCGGTCACTGCTGTCCATCACCACGCCCATGTCGTGCTCGATCAGCACAATGGTGGTACCAAACTCCTCGTTCACGTCCAGCACGAAGCGGCTCATGTCCTGCTTTTCTTCCACGTTCATGCCCGCCATGGGTTCGTCGAGCAACAGCAGTTGTGGTTCCATGGCCAGTGCGCGGCCCAGGTCGACGCGCTTTTGCAAGCCGTAAGGCAACTGGCCCACCGGCGTTTTGCGAAACGCCTGGATCTCCAGGAAGTCGATGATGTGCTCGACAAACTCGCGGTGCATTTCCTCCTCGCGCTGGGCCGGGCCGATGCGCAGCGCCTGCAAAAACAGGTTGCTTTTGATCTTGAGGTTGCGCCCGGTCATGATGTTGTCGATCACGCTCATGCCCTTGAACAGCGCCAGGCTCTGAAAGGTGCGGCCAATGCCCATGCTGGCCACCTGGTAGCTGTCCATGTGGCTGAAGGTCTGACCCTTGAAGGTGATCGCGCCGTCTTGCGGCCGATACACGCCGTTGATGCAGTTCAGCATCGAGCTCTTGCCCGCACCGTTGGGGCCGATGATGGCGCGCACCTCATGCTCACGCACGTCGAACGAAATGTCGGTCAGCGCCTTGACGCCGCCAAAACTCAAGGAAATGTTTTTGACATCAAGAATGATGTCGCCAATTTGTTTGCTCATGCTGCCGCCTTGACGGGAGTGAAGGTTTTGGCATCGTCAATCGCCAAGGTGGCGCTGACGCTGCCGGTACGGCCGTCTTCGAACTTGACCTGGGTTTCGATGAACTGCGAGGTCTTGCCGCCATACAGGGCGTCAATCAGCACGTCGTATTTCTCGGCGATGACGCCGCGGCGCACCTTGTTGGTTCGCGTCAGTTCGCCATCGTCGGCATCGAGTTCCTTGTGCAGCACCAGGAAGCGGCTCACCTGGCTGCCCGCCAGCAGGGTGTCCACACTCAGGTCGGCATTCACCTTTTCGACGCATTCCTTGATGAGCTGGTAGACCTCGGGCTTTTGCGCCA
>JBASJO010000257.1:0-7791 GCA_049655365.1 Rhodoferax sp.
GCATCCCAGCCCAGGCCGGCGCTGTGGCAAAAGGCCAGGTCGGCCTGTTCCAGGCTCCAGGGTAATTGCGCCTTCATGGTGCCCAGCTTCATTGTGTTGGAGCGCGGCTCAAACACCGCCAGGATGCGCTCGCCGGCCTTGAGGGTGCGGCGCAGGCCGTCAACGGTGGTGCGAATGGCCGTGGGATGATGGGCAAAGTCGTCGTAAACCGTGATGCTTCCGGTGACTGTTTGGACGGTGCCGCGCAGCTCCATGCGGCGTTTTACATTCTCGAAACTGCCCAGCGCCTGCGCTGCAAGCTGGGGCGCCACGCCCAGGTGTTCAGCGGCCGCAATGGCCGCCAGCGCGTTGAGCTGGTTGTGGCTGCCGGTCAGCGACCAGGTCACGTGGCCAACGGACTGGCCTTGACACAACACCTCAAAGTCGTTGGCCTCGCCTTGGGCCGTGAAGTCACTGACCGCTGCGCCAAAGCTGCGCACCTCGCTCCAGCAGCCCATGTGCAGCACGCGGGCCAGGCTTTCTTCAAGGCCGTTGACGACCACCCGGCCGCTGCCGTGCGCGCCCTTGCCGGGCACGGTACGCAGCAAATGGTGAAATTGTCGCTCGATGGCCGCCAGATCGTCAAAAATGTCAGCGTGATCAAACTCCAGGTTGTTGAGCACGGCTGTGCGAGGGCGGTAATGCACGAATTTGCTGCGCTTGTCAAAAAAGGCGGTGTCGTACTCATCGGCCTCGATGACAAAGGCCTTGCCCTGGCCCAGACGGGCCGAGACGCCAAAATTCAGCGGCACGCCACCGATCAAAAAACCAGGCTGCAAGCCCGCCTGATCCAGAATCCAGCTGGTCATGGCGGTCGTGGTGGTTTTGCCGTGGGTGCCGGCAATGGCGATCACATGGCGGCCTGGCAGGATGTGATCGGCCAGCCATTGGGGGCCGCTGGTGTAGGGCAGGCCGGCGTCAAGGATGGCCTCCATCAGCGGGAATTTGGGCATGCCGTCTCTCAAGCGTGCGCGACTGACCACGTTCCCGATCACAAACATGTCTGGCTTGAGTGCCAGTTGGTCGGCGCTATAGCCCTCCATCAGGTCAATGCCGAGGGCTCGCAACTGGTCGCTCATGGGCGGATACACGCCTGCGTCGCAGCCGGTGACGGTGTGGCCAGCTTCGCGCGCCAGGGCGGCAAGTCCTCCCATGAAGGTGCCGCAGATACCAAGAATGTGAATATGCATCGCCGGATTTTAGGCGGGCAGCCAAGGGGGAGCCTGGCCCATTCCCTTCGAGGAGGTGGAGAACCTCGGTCGGGGCAAAATGGGGCTCTATGACCGATGATCAATCTGAAATTGCAGCGCAGGCCGCCCGCTGGGTGGTGGATGAAGGGCTCGAGTATGGCCCCGCCAAGCGTCGTGCCGCCAAGGAACTGGGCTTGAGTGGCCGTGGAATGCTGCCTTCCAACGAGGTACTCGAAGACGCCGTGATGGATTACATTGCAGTATTCTGTGCCGATACCCAGCCGCAAGAGTTGCAGGCCTTGCGGCGTCTGGCGCTGGACTGGATGGCGCGCCTGTCCGAGTTTCGTCCTCATTTGGGGGGCGCGGTGTGGCATGGCGCGGCCACGCGGAAGTCGGACATCTATCTGCAGTTGTTTTGTGATGACAGCAAGTCGGCCGAGATCGCTTTGATCGACCAGCGTGTAAGCTATGTGGCGCGCACGGTCACGGGCTTCAAGGGCGAGGCGGTGGAGGCCTTGAGCGTGCACGCGTTTTCTGCTGAGTTGAACGAAGACATTGGGGTGCATCTGATGATTTATGATTTCGATGATGTCCGGGGCGCACTCAAGGCCGATGCCAAAGGACGCGCGCCGCGGGGCGATGCCAAAGCGGTGCGACGCCTGTTGTCGCCAGTGACCACATGAGTGGCTTGCAACCGTCCAGGCGTGGCTGGTTGGCTGCGGCTGCTGGTTTGGGCCTGGCGGGTGTGGGAGCAGGCTTGGCCTGGCGCACCTCGAGGCGTCAGTCGCAAATGCTTTCAGAGGTTGAGCGCCTCTTTTGGCAGCAGCAGTTTACGCAGTTGGATGGGGCCAAGCTGTCGACCAGTGGCTTCAAGGGCAAGCCTTTGTTGTTGAATTTCTGGGCCACCTGGTGCCCTCCCTGCGTTGAAGAACTGCCGTTAATTGACAGTTTTTTTATGGAAAATAAGCTTAAAGGCTGGCAAGTTGTAGGTTTGGCGGTTGACCAGGCAGCGCCAGTGGCGCGCTTTCTGGCCCGGTCGCCGCTTTCTTTTCCGGTGGCTTTGGCCGGTTTTCCGGGGATCGAGATGAGTCGATCGCTTGGGAATTTAAGCGGTGCCTTGCCCTTTACCGTGGTGTTTGGTGCGCAGGGAGATGTTCTGCACCGTAAAATGGGCAAGCTGACAAACGAGGACTTGCGTCTCTGGGGGCAATTGTCGGTTTGATCGACGTGGCAAAGAAAATGTAAAATAAAGCCTAGTTAGCTTGTTTTGCTGAAAATTAATTGCAATTTCACGCAAAATCAAGTGAATTTCTGTTGGCCGTTAATTATTTTTCGTTGGAGCCCCCATGGATCTCAGAAAACTCAAAACATTGATCGACCTGGTGTCGGAATCAAACGTCTCCGAGCTCGAAATCACCGAAGCCGAAGGAAAAATCCGCATTGTCAAAGGTGGCGGTGCCGTGGTTCAGCACCTTGCACCCGTCGGGCAGCCCGTCAGCCCGGCTCCCTTGGCACCCGTTGCTGCACCTGAAACTGTCGTGGTGGCTGCGCCGGTTGAAACTGGTCACACTGTCAAGTCGCCGATGGTGGGCACTTTCTACCGTTCTGCGTCGCCTGGCGCCAAATCTTTTGTTGAGCTCGGTGATGTGGTCAAGGAGGGGCAGACCCTGTGCATCATCGAGGCCATGAAAATCCTCAATGAAATTGAATCCGACAAGAGCGGCACGGTGCGACGCATGCTGGCTGACAACGGTCAAGCGGTCGAATATGGCCAACCCCTGTTCATCATCGATTAAGGTCAGGCGTCCTTCATGTTTAAAAAAATTCTGGTTGCCAACCGAGGCGAAATCGCCTTGCGGATCCAGCGCGCCTGCCGCGAGTTGGGTGTCAAAGCCGTCATGGTGTATTCCGAGGCGGATCGCGACGCCAAATACGTCAAGTTGGCGGAAGAGGCCGTCTGTATCGGGCCAGCTTCTTCGGCGCTCAGTTACCTGAACATGCCGGCCATTATTTCAGCGGCTGAAGTGACCGATGCCGAAGCCATTCACCCTGGTTATGGTTTTTTGAGCGAAAACGCTGATTTTGCCGAGCGGGTCGAGCGCAGCGGTTTTCAGTTCATTGGCCCCACGCCGGAGTCGATCCGTATCATGGGCGACAAGGTGTCGGCCAAACAAGCCATGATCAAGGCGGGTGTGCCCTGCGTTCCCGGCTCTGAAGGCGAGCTGCCAGACGACCCGGTACAGATCAAGCGTATTGCCAAAATGGTCGGTTACCCGGTCATCATCAAGGCAGCAGGTGGTGGGGGTGGTCGCGGCATGCGGGTGGTGCACACCGAGGCGGCGCTGATCAACGCGGTTGCCATGACCAAAAGCGAAGCGGGTGCCGCCTTTGGCAACCCGGCGGTCTACATGGAAAAGTATTTGCAGAATCCGCGCCATGTCGAAATCCAGATCCTGGCCGACAAATACAAAAACGCGGTTTATCTGGGTGAGCGCGACTGCTCCATGCAACGGCGCCACCAGAAGGTCATCGAGGAAGCCCCGGCGCCCGGTATTCCACGCAAGCTGATCGAGCGCGTCGGCGAGCGTTGTGTAGCAGCGTGCAAAAAAATTGGCTACCGAGGCGCGGGCACCTTTGAGTTTTTGTATGAGGACGGTGAGTTTTATTTCATTGAGATGAATACCCGCGTGCAGGTCGAGCACCCGGTGACCGAGTGGATCACGGGCATTGACATCGTCAAGACGCAAATCATGGTGGCAGCTGGCGAAAAATTGCCGTTTACCCAGCGTCAGATCCAGATTCATGGTCATGCCATTGAATGTCGTCTGAACGCTGAAGATGCGTACAAGTGCATTCCTTCACCAGGCCGCATCACCATGTGGCACCCTCCGGGTGGTCCTGGCGTGCGTGTGGACTCGCACATCTACACCAATTATTTTGTGCCACCCAACTACGACTCGATGATCGGCAAAATCATCGTTCACGGCGACACCCGCGAGCAGGCCCTGGCGCGCATGCGCACCGCCTTGGGTGAAACGGTCGTGGAGGGCATCAACACCAACATCGCCTTGCATCGTGAGTTGATGGTCGATGCCAAGTTCTTGGAAGGTGGCACCAATATTCATTACCTTGAAGCTTGGCTTGCCAACCACAACCGGTGATTGACTCGTCTCATGTTTGAACTGCGATTGATGTGCCCGGAGCACCGGGTCGAAGCCGTAAGTGACGCGCTGGACGCTTTGGATGCCCTGAGTGTCAGCGTGGAAGACGCCGATGCCCAAACCGATGCCGAGCAGGCACTGTTTGGCGAGCCAGGCATGCCGCCACCCAAGGAGGGCTGGCAGCGATCCCGGGTGCTGGCCCTGTTTGAAGCCCGTGAACAGGCCCAAACCACGTTGGAACTGCTGCAGGCGCAGGATTTCTTTGACGGCTGTGCGGTTCTGGGGATTGGGCATGTGCCGGAGCAGGACTGGGTGCGCTTGACGCAGTCGCAGTTCGCGCCGGTGGACATCACGCCTGAATTCTGGATTGTGCCCACCTGGCATGAGCCCCCTGCCGAAGCCCGCATTGTGATTCGTCTTGACCCGGGTCTGGCCTTCGGTACCGGCACCCATCCGACCACGCGCATGTGCTTGCGCTGGATTGCCAGTCACGGCGGTGCACCGGCACTGACCCGTGTGTTGGACTATGGTTGTGGTTCTGGCATCCTCGCCATTGGGGCCGCCAAGTTTGGCGCTAGCGAGATTGATGCGGTCGATATTGATCTTGCCGCGGTGGAATCCACCGTGCTCAACGCACAGGCCAATCATGTGGTCTTGCATGCCGGCTTGCCAGAAACTGCCAGCGGTGTGTACCAGACGGTGTTGGCCAATATTCTGGCAACACCCCTGAAAGTCCTGGCGCCGCTGCTTTGGTCGCGCGTGGCTACTGGCGGCAATCTGGTGCTGGCGGGCATTCTGGCGCGTCAGGCCGATGAACTCAAAGCGGCCTATGCGCCTTATTGCGCGCTGCAAGTGGCCAATGCTGAAGACGGTTGGATCCTGATGACGGCAACAAAATAAATCGGCTTGACGGCATGGACAGGAGGTATCAGATTTCATGAACTTGATCGCCCGTTGCCCCGCATGCCAAACCTCTTACCGGGTCGTGCCAGACCAGTTGCGAATTTCGGATGGTTGGGTCCGTTGCGGGGAGTGTGGAGAAGTTTTTGATGCCTCACTGCAGCTGGTCAATGCCGAGACCGAGTCCTTGACCTCAGAGGCTGTCGCGCCAACGGGTGACCCGGCTCAAGCGCAAACCTTGAGTTCGGAAGGCTTGTCGCGTGATGAGCAGCAAGGCATGTCTTTCAGCGACAACCAACGAGGTACATCGCTTTCAACAGCCGACGGCACAGCGCAGGACGGGCCGTTGACAGCCCCGTTCTCGGCAGAGGGGTCATGGGCATCGGCAGCGCTCCTCATCAAGCCTTCATCCGAATCTGAATCCGATGCAGAGGCGCCAGCGACCACCAGTCTGGCGCCATTGGCGGCGCCTGTTTCGTTCATGCTGGTACCGGACGGCCTGTCAGGTGCACATCGAGGGAGCCAATCTGTGCTGTGCTGGGGGTTGGTGGGGTTGCTGCTGGTCGGTTTGCTGCTTCAGGGCGTGTACCGTGAACGCGACCAATTGTCTGCTTCATTTCCTGTCATTAAGACGTCCCTTCTCTCTGCTTGCGAGCTTCTGGCTTGTCGCGTATCGCCCCTGCAAGGCATTGAAAGTCTTGCGATTGATACCGCGACCTTTCAGCAGGTGGGCCAGGATAGCTTTGAATTGCGATTTGTCGTGAAAAACAAGTCGCGCTTTGAATTGGCTTTGCCTGCGGTCGAACTGACATTGACCGATCTGACAGGCCAGCCTGTGATTCGACGTGTTTTTACACCAGCCGAGTTGGGCGTTGCAACGGCGACCGTGGCGTCAGCAAGTGAATGGTCGGTAACAAGCTATTTGCAGCTTCGCGAAAATTTCACGCATGCGCGCGCGCAGGGTTACCGATTGCTGATTTTTTACCCCTGACACGGAAGCCCGATGCAGTTTGGGCATCGGGCTGGTCCTTCGGGACAAGTGACGGATCAGGGTTTTTTTCCGGATGGGAACGGCCAGGCTGCTTGTGGATTGAGCTTGGTGTGGGCTGCAGGGGCAACGGGTGCTTTTGTAGTCTTTTTTGCGGGAGCCGTTTTTTTGGCTGCGGCTTTAGCGGCTGGCTTTGCAGCAACCTTAGCGGCTGGTTTGGCGACAGCTTTTGCGGCTGGTTTGGCAGCAGCTTTTGTGGCTGGTTTGGCAGCAGCTTTAGCGACTGGTTTGGCAGCAGCTTTTGCGGCTGGTTTGGTAGCAGCTTTTGCGGCTGGTTTGGTAGCAGCTTTTGCGGCTGGTTTGGCAGCAGCTTTTGCTACAGGCTTGGCCGCGGCTTTTGCGACTGGTTTAGCAACCGGCTTGGCAGCAGCTTTTGCAGCAGCTTTTGCAGCAGGCTTGGCGACAGCTTTTGCGGCTGGTTTAGCTGCGGGTTTTGCAGCAGCTTTTGCTACGGGTTTGGCGGCAGGCTTGGCAGCAGGTTTTTTTGCAGTGGCCATGTCAATCTCCTTGATCAATTTGCAAAGAGCACTTGACGAAAATCATTGCGCGTCAAGTGATCCATGGTGTTGGGCAGGTTCCCAGCACCATGAACGGGGGTCAACAAGACTTTGCCACCATGAGATGGCTTGGAAGCTTGTGAAAAGAGGTTGGTCATACGTCGCTGTTATTCCCAGGACAAGGCGCCGCCAGACTGGTATTCAATGACACGCGTCTCGAAGAAATTACGCTCTTTCTTCAAGTCGATCATTTCACTCATCCAGGGGAACGGGTTTTCTTCATTGGGAAACAGCGCCTCCAGCCCAATTTGCGTGGCCCGGCGGTTGGCGATATAGCGCAGGTAACCTTTGAACATGGACGCGTTCATGCCCAGCACGCCACGTGGCATGGTGTCTTCGGCATAGCGGTATTCCAGATCGACCGCGGTTTCAAACAAAGCTTTGATCTCGGCTTTGAATTCTGCATTCCAGAGTTGCGGGTTTTCCAGCTTGAGCTGGTTGATCAGGTCGATACCAAAGTTGCAGTGCATGGATTCATCGCGCAAGATGTACTGGTATTGCTCCGCGGCACCGGTCATTTTGTTTTGCCGACCCAATGCCAGAATCTGGGTAAATCCGACATAGAAGAACAGGCCTTCCATCAGGCAGGCGAATACGATCAGTGACTTGAGCAGGGTCTGATCAGCCGCAGGTGTGCCAGTCTTGAACTGTGGGTCCATGATGGCCTCGATGAACGGGATCAGGAATTCATCCTTGTCACGGATGGATTTGACTTCGTTGTAGGCGCTGAAAATTTCACCCTCGTCCAGGCCCAGCGATTCCACGATGTACTGGTAAGCGTGGGTGTGAATGGCTTCCTCGAAAGCCTGGCGCAGCAAGAACTGGCGGCACTCGGGTGCGGTGATGTGGCGATAGGTGCCCAGCACGATGTTGTTGGCCGCCAGTGAATCTGCGGT
>JBASJO010000258.1:0-7135 GCA_049655365.1 Rhodoferax sp.
GGCAACCGTCTGCGCGTGGCCCTGACCGGTCTGACCATTGCCGAGTCGTTCCGCGACGAAGGCAAGGACGTGCTGTTCTTCGTGGACAACATCTACCGTTTCACACTGGCCGGTACCGAAGTGTCCGCCTTGCTGGGTCGTATGCCTTCTGCCGTGGGTTACCAGCCCACCCTGGCCGAAGAAATGGGCCGCCTGCAAGAGCGTATCACCTCCACCAAAGTGGGTTCCATCACCTCGATCCAGGCCGTTTACGTGCCTGCCGACGACTTGACCGACCCTTCGCCTGCCACCACCTTCGCCCACCTGGATTCCACCGTGGTGCTGAGCCGTGACATCGCGTCGCTGGGTATTTACCCCGCCGTGGACCCGCTGGACTCCACCAGCCGCCAGCTCGACCCGAACGTGGTCGGCCTGGACCACTACGAGACCGCCCGTGCCGTGCAGGGTACGCTGCAGCGCTACAAAGAGCTGCGCGACATCATTGCCATCTTGGGCATGGACGAACTGGCCCCCGAAGACAAGCTGACCGTGGCACGCGCTCGCAAGATCCAGCGTTTCCTGTCGCAGCCGTTCCACGTGGCTGAAGTGTTCACCGGCTCGCCCGGCAAGTACGTGTCTTTGGCTGAAACCATCCGCGGCTTCAAGATGATTGTGGCCGGCGAGTGCGATCACCTGCCAGAGCAAGCCTTCTACATGGTCGGCACCATCGACGAAGCCTTCGAAAAAGCCAAGAAAATGTGATGGACTAGGAAAAAATGAACACTATTCACGTTGATGTGGTGAGTGCCGAAGAATCCATCTTCTCGGGTGAGGCGCGTTTTGTGGCGCTGCCCGGTGAAGCGGGTGAGCTCGGTATTTACCCGCGCCACACGCCGCTGATCACCCGCATCAAGGCGGGTTCGGTGCGCATCCAGCTGGCTGACGGTGGCGAAGAGTTCGTGTTTGTGGCCGGTGGCATCCTCGAAGTGCAGCCCGACTGCGTCACCGTGTTGTCTGACACCGCTGTGCGCGGCAAGGACCTCGACGACGAAAAAGCCAACGAAGCCAAACTGGCCGCAGAAGAAGCTGTCAAGAACGCCAAGACCGACCTCGACCTGGCCCGCGCCTCGTCCGAACTCGCCGTCATGGCCGCCCAGATTGCCGCGCTGCGCAAATACCGCCAGAAAAAGTAAGCCCTGGGGGGCAGAGTTTAAACTGCCGACTCATCAAGAACCCGACCGTCAAACCGTCGGGTTTTTTGTTGTCTGATATTTGTCAATATAAATGTAAGTCTTTGATACACTGAGAAAAATAGTAGTTATCAAATCTCGGGAATACACATGCCGAATTCGGAAGTTTCTGGCCAGCCAGTGGTCACGCATACGGGCGTCGACGAATTGCTGGTTTGTCTGCAGATTCTGGCGCGTACCCACGGTGAGGCCGCCACCCGCGATGCCTTGATGGCCGGCCTGCCCGCCGAGCACGCCCGCCTTACCCCCGGTTTGTTTGCCCGCGCTGCCTTGCGCGCGCACCTGAGCAGCCAGCTGGTGCAAACGCCCCTGGCCCAGCTCAACGATGCCTTGCTGCCCGCTGTCGCGCTGCTGCAGGACGGCAAGGCCTGCGTGGTGTTGGGTTTCAACGAGGCGCGTGATGAAGCCCAGGTGATTTACCCCGAGCTCAACGAAGCCACCGTGACCGTGCCGTTGGCCACCCTGGAGGCCAGCTACATCGGCACCGCCATTTATGCCCGACCCACCCAGCGCTACGACGCGCGCACGCCGCAGGTGCGCGCCGGCCGCCACGAGCACTGGTTCTGGGGCGTCATTGCCGAAAGCCGCCCGCTTTACAACGACGTGCTGTTGGCCGCGCTGCTGGCCAATACCTTTGCGCTGGGCATGCCCTTGTTTGTCATGAATGTGTACGACCGCGTGGTGCCCAACCAGGCCTTCGAGACGCTGTGGGTGCTGGCCCTGGGCCTGATGATCATGCTCATCAGCGACCTTGTGCTGCGCACCATGCGCGGCCGTTTCGTTGACCTGGCCAGCAGCCGCGCCGACGTCAAGCTATCAGCCTTCATCATGGAGCGCGTCTTGGGCACACGCATGGAGCAGCGGCCGGTGTCAGCGGGTTCGTTTGCTTCCAATTTGCGCGCCTTCGAGTCGGTGCGCGACTTCATTGGCTCGGCCACCGTGGTGGCCTTCATTGACCTGCCGTTTGCGCTGATCTTCATGCTGGTGATCGGCTGGATCAGCTGGTACATGCTGATCCCGCTGATCATTGGCGCCATCATCATGGTGTTGTATGCCCTCATCGTGCAAGGCCGCATGCACGAGCTGGCCGAAACCACCTACCGCGCCGGTGCCCAACGCAACGCCACACTCATTGAAGGTCTGGTGGGCTTCGAGACCATCAAGGCCCTGGCCGCCGAGGCGCCCATCCAGCGCAAGTGGGAAAAAAGCGCCGCCCTGCTGGCCCGTGTGGGCGCCCAGTTGCGCCTGCTGTCCAGCACCGCCAGCAACACCTCGGCCTTTGTCCAGCAGTTCATCAACCTGGCCATCATCATCATTGGCGTCTACCTGATTTCCGAGCGCGAGCTCACCCTGGGCGGCCTGATTGCCTGCACCATGCTGGCCTCGCGCGCCATGGCGCCGGTGGGCCAGGTGGCGGGCTTGTTGGTGCAGTACCACACCGCGGCCACTGCACTCACGTCACTCAATGAAATGATGGCGCGCGAGGTCGAGCGCCCCGCCGACACCACGTTCATCAGCCGTGGCCGCCTCAAGGGCGAGGTGGAGTTTCGCGATGTCAGTTTCAGCTACCCGGGCCAAAGCACGCCGTCGCTGCGCAACCTCTCGTTCAAGCTCAAGCCGGGCGAAAAAGTGGCCATCCTGGGGCGTATTGGCTCGGGCAAGACCACCCTGGAAAAACTCATTCTGGGCCTGTACCAACCCACCGAAGGCGCGGTGCTGGTGGACGGCATCGACCTGCGCCAGCTCGACCCCGCCGAACTGCGCCGCCAGATTGGCTACGTGCAGCAGGATGTGATGCTGTTCTATGGCAGCCTGCGCGAAAACATCACGCTCGGTGCGCCGCTGGCCGATGACGCTGACATCGTCAAGGCGGCGGAAATTGGCGGCATCCTGAGCCTGGTGAACCAGCACCCCAAGGGCTTCGACATGCTGGTGGGTGAGCGCGGTGAGTCTTTGTCGGGTGGCCAGCGCCAGGGTGTGGCCATTGCCCGGGCCGTCATCAATGACCCGCCCATCATGCTGCTCGATGAACCCACCTCGTCGATGGACTTTTCCAGCGAAGACGACATCAAGCGCCGCCTGACCGAGTTCTCCAAAGACAAAACGGTCATCCTGATCAGCCACCGCACCTCGCTGCTCGACCTGGCGGACCGCATCATCGTCATGGACGGTGGCCGCATCATGGCCGACGGTCCGAAAGAACAAGTGATCACGGCGCTGCGCCAGGGTCGTATCGGAAAGGCTGCATGATGGCTTGGTTCAATAAAAAAGCCTTTGACAATACCGGCGAGGTCATCAAGCAGGCCAGCAAGGCCAGCGACTACACCTTTGGCCCCATGGTCAAGCGGCTCACGCCAACCGACGAAAAAGAGAACCTCGACTGGGCGGGCGACGCCGACTGGGCGCGCCTGCAGCAAGAACCCTTGCGCGCGCGCAGCCTGCTGCGCCTGGCCGCTGGTGCCCTGGTGTTGCTGGTGATTTGGGCGGCTTATGCCAAGATTGATGAAGTCACCCGCGGCGAAGCCCGGGTGGTGCCCACCAGTCAGGTGCAGATCATCCAGAGTGTGGACGGCGGTGTGGTCGAGGCCCTGCTGGTGAAAGAGGGGCAGATTGTGGAAGCCGGGCAACTGCTGCTGCGGGTTGACCCCACGCGCTTTGTGTCCACCCTGATGGAGAGCCAGGCCAGCCAGTCCTCGCTGCAGGCCAAGGCACTGCGGCTGCAGGCGCTCACGCGCGGCACGCCGTTCAACCCGCCCAAGGAACTGGTGCGCGACGCGCCCGACGTGGTGGAGCAAGAACGTCGCCTGTATGAATCACGCAAGGCCGAAATCAGCGCGCAGACGTCCATTTACCAAAGCCAGTTGGTGCAACGTCAGCAAGAGCTCAACGAAGTGCTGGCGAGACGCAATCAGGCCGACCGCAGTCTGGCCTTGATGAACCAGGAGATCAACGCCACGCGTCCCATGGTGGCCACCGGCGCTGTGTCCGAAGTTGAAATGATGCGGCTGGACCAGCAATTGGCCCGCTTGCGTGGCGACCGTGAGCAGGCCACCGCCCAGATTGCGCGGGTGCAGTCGGCCATTCAGGAAGCCAACAGCAAGATCAACGAGGTCCAGCTCACCAGCCGCAACCAGATGAGCGCCGAGCTATCCGACACCATGAGCAAACTCGCCAGCCTGGAGCAAGGCGGTGTGGCGCTGCAAGACAAGGTCAAGCAGGCCGACATCAAGTCCCCGGTGCGCGGCACTGTCAAGCGCCTGCTGATCAACACCATTGGTGCCGTGGTCCAGCCCGGCAAGGAAGTGGTGGAGGTGGTGCCGCTCGACGACGCATTGATTCTGGAAGTGCAAATCACGCCCAAGGACATCGGTTTCCTGCGCCCGGGACAACCCGCCATGGTCAAGTTCAGCGCCTACGACTTCTCCATTTACGGCGGTCTGGAAGCCGAGGTGTTTTTGATTGGCGCCGACTCGGTGCTTGATGAAAAAGGCAACGCGTTCTATCATGTACGCGTGCGCACGGCCAAGTCCAGTTTGGGACCCAACCTGCCCATCATCCCTGGCATGGTGGCGCAGGTGGACATCATGACCGGCAAGAAAACGGTGTTGTCCTACCTGCTCAAACCGGTGCTTCGAGCCAAATCCAACGCGATGACTGAACGATGAGTACTCAACACTTCTTTCTCTCCAGTCCGGCCTCGACCTTGCCCGAGCGCCTGCATGAGGCGTTTGCAGACATCGCGCCGCTCAGCGCTGACGCCTTGCTGGCGCGCCTGCCTGCCTTGCCCGCCGCGCAAAGCCTGATCTGGCTGAGCGCCACTGACGCGCAATGGCCGCAGGCCCTGCGTCAAATCCTGCAGGCCAAGCCCGACGCCCGCGCGGTGCTGCTCTCAGGCGTGCCTGAACCCGCCGAGGGCCTGCGCGCCCTCAATGACGGCGCGCGCGGCTACACCCATGCCTATGGCGTGCCCGCGCTGCTGCAAGAAGTGGCGCTGGTCATTGAACACGGCGGTCTGTGGGTCGGCCCCGACCTGCTGCAGCGCCTGGTCGGCTCCACCAACGCGGCGTTGGCAGCCGCAGCACCCAGCGCCGGCCCCAATGCCTGGGCCCTGCTGTCGGCGCGTGAGGTGCAGGTGGCCCGCGCTGTGTCGGCCGGCCGGTCCAACAAGGAAGTGGCCGACAAGATGTTCATTTCCGAGCGTACCGTCAAGGCGCATCTGGGCGCCATCTTTGAAAAACTCGGTGTGCGTGACCGCCTGCAACTGGTGTTGCGCCTGGCCGCCTCGCCCGAACCCGTCTCGACAGCAGCGGCGGAGCCCAAGTCATGATCCAGCCCGACAAAGCCGCCGCCCTGAGTCAGACCGACACCAGCCTGGTGCGGGTGCTGGAGGATTTGATCGACGTGCTCATCACCCGCGGTGTCATTCAGTTCACCGACCTGCCCGAGCCCGCCCAAGCCAAGCTGCTCGAACGACGCGAAACCCGGGCCAGCCTGAACAACCGCCTGCAACTGCTGCCCATGGACGGCGACAACGACCTGGTTTAAGTTGGTGTATTTGTGGGGCCGACTTCAGTCGGCCATACCCCACAAGGGGCATGTATTCAAGTCACTGATAATGAAACCATGCGATCTTCAACCGAAACTCTGCTGGCAAGCGACGGACCCGTTGTGGCAACGATCTGCGCGGCTTTTCCGCACGCGATGGCTGTCTACCCATGCGCTCGATGCGCGCCTTGGCCGCTGTCAGTTCTTCTTTGATGGCCTTGAGCGCGACATCACGGGCCATATCGTGGCGCACGAAGACCACATCAATATCTACCGACAGACGAGGAAGGTCTTGGACGAACAGGTTGAGCGCCGTTCCACCCTTCATCGCGAAAAGAGGCGTCTCGAAGATGGCAGGAGCGATGGCCAGCAAGAGTTGGACGGTTGATGCGTAGGTTGGATTCATGGATTTCGTTTGAGGTCCAGACGCTCCCCGGTCTTTCCTACGCTCACCCAGCGCTTGCCGCCGCCGAGCCGCTCGCTGTGCTGTCGTGCGATGGATTTCCACGGAAGATTGAGTTCATCGGCCACGGCATACGCTAGCCGTACCACTTTGATACGTGTCAGATGTGAAAAAAGCTCATCAAGCACTGGCAGCCGAAGCGAACGGGCGCCCTCTATGAGATGCGTTGCCTCCTCCAGGGTTTGCCTGTTTCCAACGTCGCTGAGAAGCTCTAGCAACGCGCGCTCAGGCGTCGATACCGGAACATCAGCTCTCCCGCCAGGCAACGGTGCTATGCCGAGTTCTTGCGGCATTTTCGCGTCGAAGATGTGTGTCGCTTGATAGTGAGCCGGGAACCGCGTGGTAAACCAGGCGGGTAGCTTGGCTGGTTTATTCCCCCAAAGTGTCAGCGTTTCTCGAAAGGCGAGGTTGTGCCGCACCCCGCGCCAACTGAGCGCCGTCTTTCCGGCAACGTGCAGGCCGGACACGGCGGGAACTAGCCAGGCGATGCTCGCATCCCGGTCCAGTGTTTCGGCTGGTAGGCAATAGGCGCCGTGTCCGAGACGTTTCAGCCACCCTTCTTTCGCAAGACGAGCGGCGTGCTTGGTCGTCAAGCCGTGGTCATTCATCCATCGCGTCCCCATGGGTTGGCCACGCGGCAGCTCGGAGAGGAGTGATTTGAATGAAAAAATTTTGGTATTTCGCATTTGAGGGGAATTTTCTTTACTAATCTATGCGGTTGTCAACGTTGTGCTCAAAATAAAACCGTTTCAAGTGATCGATAATGCATAAAAAATGCGTATAAATTCCCCTTAGAGGGGGATATGTTCATATTTTTTATTCGTATCTGTTTTGGGCGAGGATGGCTGTGGTCCGGGAACCTTGCCCCGTCACTGCGAGCCCCGGGTAAACCCTAGCC
>JBASJO010000259.1:0-2537 GCA_049655365.1 Rhodoferax sp.
GAGACCATGACCAATGCGCAATCGGCCAAGAGCTGGTTCGAGGCGCATGGCGGCACCGACATCGCCCGGCATTTTGCCGCGCTCACCACCCATGTGGCGGCCGCCCGGGCCTTTGGCATCAGCACCACCTTCGGGTTCTGGGACTGGGTGGGTGGGCGTTATTCGGTGTGGTCGGCCATCGGCTTGCCGCTGGCGATCGCCATTGGCGCCCAGGGTTTCAAGGAATTTTTGGCGGGAGCCCACGCCATGGACGAACACTTCCGCAATGCACCGCTGGCGCACAACCTGCCGGTGCGGCTGGGCCTGCTGGACGTGTGGTACCGCAACTTTCACGGCTTTTCAAGCCGTTCGGTGGCGCCTTACCACAGCGCGCTCAAGCGTTACCCGGCCTACCTGCAGCAACTCGAGATGGAAAGCAATGGCAAGCGGGTTGATGCCAGCGGCGAAGCCTTGCCCTACGGCACGTCGCCGGTGATCTGGGGCGAGCCCGGCACCAACGGCCAGCACGCCTATTTTCAGATGTTGCACCAGGGCACCGACGTGGTGCCAGTGGAGTTTGTCGCCGTCAAGCAGGCCAAACACAATCTGCCCGGTCACCACACGCTGCTGCTGGCCAATGTGCTGGCGCAGGCGCAGGCGCTGATGCTGGGCAAGACCGACGACGGCGGGCACAAGCATTTCACCGGCAATCGCCCCAGCACCTTGTTGCTGCTCGATGAACTTAAGCCCGCCAGCCTGGGCGCGCTGATCGCCTTGCAGGAACACCGTGTCTTTGTCAGCGGCGCGGTCTGGGGCATCAACAGCTTTGACCAGTGGGGCGTGGAACTCGGCAAGGTGCTGGCCAAAGAGGTCGAAGTGCGTTTGAAGAGTGGTAACACCCAGGGATTGGACGGTTCCACAGCCGGTTTGCTGGCACGTCTGCGGGCCTGATTGATGCGTTCACCCGTTCATAACGTGGTGTTTGACTTTGGCGCCGTGCTGTTCACCTGGCAGCCGGGCGTGTTGATCAAGACCCACTTTCCCGAGCACGCGGCCACGCCTGAAAAAACGCTTGCACTGGCGCAGGCGGTGTTTGGACACGCCGATTGGCACAATTTTGACCGTGGCGTGCTGTCGGTGGATGCCGTGAGCCAGCGCACGGCGGCGCGTCTCGGGCTGCATGAACCCGCGCTGCTGGCTTTGGTTGAAGGCATTGCCGAGCATTTGCGTCCGATCCACGACAGCGTGGCTTTGCTGGCCGAGTTGCGCGACTTGCGCCAGCAGCAGCCCGCGCTGCGCCTGTATTTTTTGTCCAATATGCCAACCCCCTATGCGCGGGCGCTGGAGCGCAAACACGCATTCCTGGACTGGTTTGATGGCGGCATTTTTTCGGGTGATGTGCAGCGCATCAAACCCGAGGCCGAGATCTACGCGCTGCTTGAGAGCCGCTATGTGCTGGAGCCAAGTCACACGCTCTTCGTTGACGACCTTGCTGCCAATGTGGCGTGCGCCGAAGCGCGCGGCTGGCGTGGCATTCAGTTCGAGTCTGCAGACCAACTGCGGGCAGAACTGCTGCCACTGCTGCCATGCATCAAGCGTCACCCGCTGGCGCAGAGTTCTCTGTCCTGACCCCGTTTGCTGGCGAACGCACGCGTAAAAAAACCCCGCAAGGCCTGCGGGGTTTTTTGATTTGGAGGCTTGGTAGCCAGCCGGGCTGTTACATGCCCATGCCGCCCATACCACCCATGCCGCCCATGTCGCCGCCACCCATGCCGCCGCCAGCTGCGTCGTCTTTTGGCGACTCAGCCACCATGCACTCGGTGGTCAACATCAGGGACGCCACAGACGCTGCGTTTTGCCGTGCGGTGCGGGTCACGTTGGTGGGGTCCAGGATACCCATTTCGATCATGTCGCCATAGGTGTCGTTGGCAGCGTTGAAGCCGTAGTTGCCCTTGCCAGCCATGACAGCGTTCACCACCACAGAGGCTTCGCCACCGGCGTTGTACACGATCTCGCGCAGCGGCGCTTCGATGGCTTTCAGCACCAGGGCAATGCCGTGGTCCTGGTCGGCGTTGTCGCCCTTGATGACACCAGCGGTTTGCTTGGCGCGCAACAGCGCCACGCCGCCACCAGCCACAATGCCTTCTTCCACGGCAGCGCGGGTGGCGTGCAGGGCGTCTTCGACACGGGCTTTCTTCTCTTTCATTTCGACTTCGGTGGCAGCGCCGACCTTGATCACGGCAACACCGCCAGCCAGCTTGGCCACGCGCTCTTGCAGTTTTTCACGGTCGTAGTCGCTGGTGGCTTCTTCGATTTGCACGCGCACTTGTTTCACGCGGGCTTCGATGTCCGCAGCCGGGCCGGCACCGTCGATGATGATGGTGTTTTCCTTGCCCACTTCGATGCGCTTGGCAGAACCCAGGTCAGCCAAAGTCACTTTTTCAAGCGTCAGGCCAACTTCTTCAGCAATGACCTTGCCGCCGGTCAGGATGGCGATGTCTTCCAGCATGGCCTTGCGACGGTCGCCAAAGCCTGGGGCCTTGACTGCCACGACTTTC
>JBASJO010000260.1:0-5001 GCA_049655365.1 Rhodoferax sp.
GGTTGCGCCAGAAATCCATTGGGCGACCGATTTTGGCAGTTTGCCGTCTTCACGAATCCAGTGGCTGCGCTTGCCCTTGGCCGGCGGGTTGATGACACCGGCAATGTGGCCAGAGGCGCCCATGACAAAACGTTTTTTTCCCGGCAGGTACTGGGTGGACGCGTAAGCACCGCCGATGGGCACGATGTGGTCTTCGCGTGAACCGTAAATATAGACCGGCATGTCGATCTGATTGAGGTCAACTTTTTCGCCGCAAACCGTGGCCGTGCCGGGCTTGGTCAGGTTGTTTTCCAGGTAAGTGTTGCGCAGATACCAGGCGTAAAACGGACCCGGCAGGTTGGTGGAATCGCTGTTCCAGTAAAGCAGGTCGAACGGTGGCGGGGTTTCGCCCTTGAGGTAGTTGCCCACCACGTAGTTCCAGACCAGGTCGTTGGGGCGCAAGAAACTGAAGGTCATGGCCAGGTCCTTGCCCTTCATGAGGCCGCCCTTGCCCATTTCCTTTTCGCGGTACTTGACAAAGCCTTCGTCAATGAAGATGTCGAGCACGCCAGTGTCTGAAAAGTCGAGCATCGAGGTCAAAAAGGTGGCGCTGGCCACGGGCTTTTCGCCGCGTGCTGCCAGCACCGCCAGGGCGCTGCCCATCATGGTGCCGCCGACACAAAAGCCCAGCGTGTTGACGGTTTTGGCGCCGGTGATGTCTTGGGTGACCTGGATGGCCTTGATGACCGCCTTGTCGATGTAGTCGTCCCAAGTGGCCTTGGCCAGTGAGGCGTCAGGGTTGCGCCAGCTCACCACGAAGGTACGGTGGCCTTGGGCCACAGCATATCGAATCAGCGAGTTTTCGGGCTGCAGGTCAAGAATGTAGTACTTGTTGATGGACGGCGGGAACAGCAGGAACGGCTTTTCATAGACCGTGTCGGTCAGTGGTTTGTATTCGATGAGCTGGAAATATTCATTCTCAAAAACCACCGCGCCTTCGGTGGTGGCAACGTTCTTGCCGACTTCAAACAGGCTCTCATCGGTCATCGACACATGGCCTTGGTGCATGTCGTGCAGCAGGTTCTGGATGCCCTTGGCGATGCTCTGACCCTGGGTCTCGATGGCTTTCTTTTGCGCTTCGGCGTTCAGGGCCATGAAGTTGCTGGGCGCCGAGGCAGCGGTGATCTGCTCCACGGCGAAGCGGATGCGGGCACGGGTTTTGTCGTCGGTCTCGACCGCTTCGGACAGCTGGGCGAGGGTCTTGGCGTTGAGCAGGTACGATGCCGCAGAAAATGCGGCGGTCGGGTTGGCTGCCCAGGCTTCGTTGGTAAAGCGGCGGTCGGTGAGTTGGTGCTTGCCTTGGGCGCTGTTGGCCCACAATTCGGCGGCGTCTGCCAGAAACTCCTGTTGCAGTTCTTGCAGTTTTTCTGCCGAGAATTTGATTTGGGGCGCTTTGGCCGTGGGTGCCATCAGCTTGGTGCTGGCTTCCCCGAGGTCCATGTTCTGAAACGACTCAAAAGCTTTGCTCAAGCTCTCGGCCATGGATTTCTGTAGATTCTGTGCCGATTGCAGCCAAACTTCCGAAGCATTTTCGTTCATGCGTATCCCTATCTGAGGTGGTCAAAAAATAATTTGGATAGTATCTTAGGCCAAGGCCTTCGAAATCCTGACAGCCGCCGATATTCTCCAAAAAACTACCGTCCTGCCCATGTACATCATTGCAATTGCCTGGCTCTATGTGGCCATTCTCATGGCCGTGGCAGAAGCCACGCACAGCACCGGCACGCTGCTGGGCGGCATCATTACCTTTGTGCTGTATGGTGTGTTGCCGCTGGGATTGGTGCTGTATGTGATGGCTACCCCGGCACGGCGACGCGCCATCAAGGCCCGGGAAAGCGCGGAACTGCAGGCCGCCTTAAGTGCCCAGCCAGATGCTGGCAGCGATGCGGCCGGTGACCCGGTCGCGCCGGTAGGAAAAGAAGCGTGACGCATTGCCCACGGTGCACCAGGGCGCACTGCTGTCATTGCCGTAAATTTGCGTGATGCCGAGGGCGTGCAAGCGCAGGCGCGCCAGAGCGGCCAGGTCAGCCAGCCATTTGCCTTGGACCAGTGGCTTGAAGCAGTCGCCCGCCCGCGGGTCGCTGGCGGTGAAAGCAGCGCGCACTTCATCGCCCACCTCAAAGGCCTGCGGGCCAATACACGGTCCGAGCCAGGCCAGGATGTCATTGGCCTGCGTCTCGTTGGCCTGCATGCGCTTGATGGTCGCCTCAAGAATGCCCACTCCGCCCTGCCCGACCAAGCCGCGCCAACCCGCATGGGCCGCCGCCACCCGGCGGCCATCGGACGAGGCGAACAACACAGGCAGACAGTCGGCCACCATCACCGTGCAGGCCAGGCCCGGCTGGTTGGTCAGGCAGGCATCGGCCACGGCACCGTCCGGCGTGGCTGCATCGAGCGCCACCACCTGGGCGCCGTGAACCTGGTTCAAAAAAACCGGGCGGGCGCCGATGGACTCTTGCAGGATGACCCGATTGGCGGCGACATGGGCCGTGTCGTCACCCACGTGGTCGCCGAGGTTCAGGCTGTCATAAGGCGCAGCGGACACGCCGCCTGTACGGGTGGTGCACACCGCATGCACCCCCGCAGGTGCCGGCCAGTCAGGGGTCAGCATGGATTGCCGCGTCGCTGCGCGCCTCGCAATGACAAGATTTTGCACATGAACCGACGCCTCTATGCTGTCATTGCGAGCGTAGCGCGGCAATCCATGTGCTGGTATTGATGACTTCACACCGCGGCATGGATCTTGTCGTAGGCAGCCAGCAACTTGTGGTGCATCTCGCAGCCGTCCAGTGCCAGGCCGGGAGCGCCCAAGCCCATGAAGCGGTCTTCCTGCATGATGAGCGCGTGGGCTTGCGCCAGCGGGCCGGCACCGTAGAGCAGCGCCAAGGTGTCCAGGTAGGGGCCGCTGTCGCCAATGTCAGCAAAGTTGATCAGGTTCTGAATGCAGGCGTAAACCCGCTTTCGCTGCGGGTTGACCTGGTCGAAGTTCAGGATCCATTCGCAGCCTTCGAGCGTGGCGGCCTCGTCGCCCACGGCCAGTGCCAGCAGGGTTTTGAGTTCACCCAGGCGCAGGTCGCTCCAGAACGAGCCGGCATCGGCTGCCAGGCCAATCAGGCCCGCCACCGGGCGATGGTCTGCCAGGTTGGATTCGTTGAGGGTTTCCAGCAGGTCGGCGCATTCTTCGTCGTCCAGGTCGGGCAGGTTCAACACGGCTTCGCGAAAATTGTTGGCAATGCTGTTGTTTTCGAACTCCAGGTCGTCAATGGGGTAGATCTCGGACAAGCCGGGCACCAGAATGCGGCAGGCGTAGACGCCAAGCTGTTCGAAATCGGCCACATACACCTGGTGGCCGTCCTGGTGCAGGCGCGCCAGGCTCCAGGCGTAGTCCTCGGCCGTGGTGCTGCTGAAGTTCCAGTCGACAAATTCGAAGTCCGGCACATCACCCAGAAACTTCCAGTGGATGACGCCGCTGGAATCAACAAAATGGATTTCGATGTTGGTCGAGCTGGCGGCTTCTTCCAGGTCAAAGCCGGGGGCCGGAAAGCCTGACAGTGCATCGAGCGCGCGGCCCTGCAACAGCTCGGTGAGAGCACGTTCCAGCGCCACTTCAAAACGCGGATGGGCGCCAAAGCTGGCAAAGCAGCCTTGGTCGAGCGGATTCAGCAACGTGACGTTCATCACCGGGTACTGGCCGCCCAAAGAGGCGTCCTTGACCAGAATGCCAAAACCGGCTTCGCGCAGCGCGGCAATGCCACGCGCAATGCGCGGGTAGCGGGCAATCACGGCCTCGGGCACGTCGGGCAGGCACAGGCCCTGGCTGATGATGCGGGCTTTGATGGCGCGCTCGAAAATTTCGGACAGCGCCTGGGTGCGCGCTTCCATCTGGGTATTGCCGGCCGACATGCCGTTGCTGACATACAGGTTGCCGATGATGTTGACCGGGAAATAAACGGTTTTGCCGTCGCTTTGGCGCACATACGGCAGGGTGCAAATGCCGCGTTCGGTGGCACCCGAGTTGAAATCGACCAGGCTGCTGGCGTCGATGTTGCCCTGCGGGTTGTAAAGGGCGTGCAATTCGGACGTCAGCAACTCGGTGGGCCATTGCTCGTCGGCCGGCACATCAAACCAACGTTCTTGGGGGAAATGCACATGGGCGCGCGTGGTCACATCAGGCCCAAGGTAAAAATGGGTCCAAAAATAATGGGTCGACAGGCGTTCAACAAACTCGCCCAAGGCGCTCGCCAGACAGGCCAGGCGGCTGGCGCCCTTGCCGTTGGCGAACAGCAAGGTGCAGTCACGGTCTCGGATGTGGACCGACCAGATGCCGTCCACCGGGTTGAGCCAGCTGCGTTCTTCAATGTGGAAACCCAGCGCTTGCAGTTTGCCCTGCAGGGTTTGAATCGTGGTTTCGAGGGCGGCGTCTTTGCCAGGGATAAAGGTAGTGTGGTTCATCTCCCCAGCATACCTCAGTCCTCTGGACTTACGAAAAACTGCCCCAGCGTCGTTACGTCGCCTTGCCGAACGCTTGTACTATCTGCGGCGACGCGCCTGGCTGGGACAATTTTGCGTAAGTCCCGATACAGTTGGACTTTGTGGTTGGACTGAAAACGCTAGACTCGCAATCTAGCGAATTAACCAACCCCCGCGGAGATTTTTATGATTCTTGAACTTGCTGACATTTCGATCCAGCCCGGCCAGAACGCCGCTTTTGAAGAGGCCATTGAACGTGGCCTGAAAACCGTCATTGCCCATGCCAATGGGTTTGAGGGTTTCAAGGTGAACCGTGGCATTGAAAGCCCGCAGCGTTACATTCTGCAAATCTTCTGGACCACGCTGGAAGACCACACGGTGGGTTTCCGGGGTTCCCCGGCATTTGCCGACTGGCGCGCCATTGTGGGACCGTTTTTTGCCGGTCCGCCGGTGGTGGAGCACTTTGAGCTGGTCGCCAAGTCGGCTTGATGC
>JBASJO010000261.1:0-1620 GCA_049655365.1 Rhodoferax sp.
GAGCACCACAATGCTGATGCGGCGATTGACCGGCGCCAGCGGGTCCTCCTGGCTGAAAGGCATGCTCGACGCCACACCCATGACGCGCAGCACTTTCGTGTCCAGCATGCCCCCGGCAATCAACTCGCGGCGCGAGGCGTTGGCGCGGTCCGATGACAGCTCCCAGTTGCTGTACGACCTGTCGCCCTGGGTGTACAGCGTGCTGTCGGTGTGGCCCGACAGGGTGATCTTGTTGGACTGTTCGTTCAGCACCGGGCCGATGGCGCGCAGGATGGTGCGCATGTAAGGCATCACGATGGCACTGGAGCGGTCAAACATGGGCCGGTTGCCGCTGTCGACAATCTGGATGCGCAGGCCTTCAGGCGTGATGTCGATGAGCAGTTGCGGACGAAACAATTTGAGCACCGGGTCGGCTTCGATCATGTCGGCCAGGCGCTCCTTGAGTTCCTCCTGGCGCTGCAGGTCGCGGGATTCGGCGTCCGTCGATGACATCTTGACCTCGCCCTCGGCATGGGTCGGATCGGTGCCGCCGCCGGGGATCACGCTGTCGCTGTTGTTGTTGTTGTTCTTGGTGCCACCCGCCAGCGCCACCTTAAGCGGCATTCTGAACTCCCCTGCAATGCCGGCCAACTGCTCTGGCGACGAGGTGCTCAGCAGCCACATCACCAGAAAAAATGCCATCATGGCCGTCATGAAGTCGGCGAAGGCGATCTTCCAGCCGCCGCCGTGATGGGCTGCGGCCTGGACCGGGCGCTTGATGATGATGATCGGGCGTTGGGATGCGCTCATGACAGTTCAGTGTTGCGGGCTTCAGCGGCTCTTGACGTCGCGAACATGCGAGTCCAGTTCGGTGAACGAGGGCCGTTCGGTCGAAAATAAAACCTTGCGGCCGAATTCCACCGCCAGCTGCGGCGCATAACCGCTCAGGCTGGCCATCAGGGTGACCTTGATGCACTGGTAGACCTTCAGCGATTCAACCACCCTGTGCTCGATCAGGGTCGCCAGCGGCGAAACAAAACCATAGGCCAGCAAGACGCCGAGGAAAGTGCCCACCATGGCGTGGGCGATGAGCTGGCCCATTTCCGAGGGCGGCAAATCGGCGGAAGCCAGCGCATGCACCACCCCCAGCACGGCAGCCACGATGCCCAGGGCCGGCAAGCCGTCACCGACGCGGGCCAGGCTGTGCGCCGGAATTTCACCCTCATGCTTGTAGGTTTCCAGCTCGTGCTCCATGAGCTCGCCGATCTCGTGCGGATCGGTGTTGCCATTGACGATCAGACGCAGATAGTCGGTCAGGAACTCCAGCACGCGAACATTGCCCAGGATCTCGGGATAGGACGCAAAAATGGCGCTGTTGTGGGGATCATCGACGTCCGACTCGAGCGACATCATGCCGTCCTTGCGCCCTTTCGACAGCAGCACATAGAGCAGCGCCATCAGCTCCATGAAAAGCTCCTTGTCGTGTTTGTGCGAAACGCGCAGCAACCTGGGCAACTCCCTCACCGTCGCGCGAATGGTCTTGGCGTCGTTGGCGACGATGAAGGCACCCACCGCCGCACCGCCGATGATCAGCAATTCGAGCGGCTGAAACAACACCCCGAAATGCCCGCCCATCAAGGC
>JBASJO010000262.1:0-2598 GCA_049655365.1 Rhodoferax sp.
GGGCAAACACCGGCCCCGGGCGTTCGCAGCTTTTAAGCCAGGCGGTCCAGGCTTCAAACAGGGCATCACTCTCGAAGCCCGGCAGCGCGGACCAGGCTACCGGCTGCCAGCGACTGATACCGCGCACCCTTGCCGGGACGGACGCCACGCTGTCGGGCAACACCCAGGGCGCGGTCGGCGGCTGCGGCACACCGGGCACGGCGCTGGCGCTGTCTGGCGCGGGCAGCGGCGTGGTGCCACATGCCAGCAACAGGGTGGCCACCAGACCGGTGAGCGTGCGCTGAAAAAACCGGGTCAGCGTCATCACAGCAGCCGGTGCTCAAGCGCAGGCAAACGGCTGCGGCACTGCTGCATCAAGTCCCAGGACAGGTCAGCCACGACCACGCCCGCCCCCTCCTGGGCGCGCTCGGCCAGCACCTTGCCCCAGGGGTCCACCAGCATGGCATGGCCCCAAGTGCGACGCTGGTTGTCATGCAGTCCGCCCTGGGCTGCAGCCACCACGAAAGACAAGTTCTCAACGGCGCGGGCGCGCAGCAACAGTTCCCAGTGGTCGTGGCCGGTGGTGTGGGTGAAGGCGGCGGGCACCAGCATCAGATGCGCCCCAACCTGGGCGTAATGCCGGTACAACTCGGGAAAGCGCAGGTCGTAACACACGCTCAGGCCGATGCGCCAGCTGTGACCGTCCACCGAAGGAATGTCGAAAGTGCTGGGTTGCCGGCCTGCCGCCAGCACCAGCGATTCGTCGTAGCGCTCGACGCCATTGTCAAAACGAAACAAATGCATTTTGTCGTAGCGCGCCACACACGCGCCACTGGGGTCATAGACCAGCGAGCTGTTGAATACCCGCGAGCCCGCCGGCACATTGGCCAACGGCTCTGACGGCGCGCTGATGGGCAGCGTGCCCGCCACCAGCCACAGCCCCAGCTCGCGGGCACAGTCGCTCAGAAACTGCTGCATCGGACCGTTGCCAAACGGTTCCTGGATCGCCAGTTTGTCGGCATCGCGCTGGCCCATCAAACAGAAATACTCAGGCAACACGGCGAGCTCGGCGCCCGCCTGGGCCGCTGACTGCAAGAGTATCCTGGCTTCGGCCAGGTTGGCGGACAGGTCTGAGCCCGAGACCATTTGAATGGCGGCAACTTTCATGGTTTTTTCTCCGTAATGGCCGCGCGCGTGCGCGACACCTTGGTAATCTGAGGGTCGGCCCAGGAGCCGTCAATATGAAACTCCTGGGTGGCCGACTCGATCAGCGGTCGGCGTAAAAACATCTGGGCCAAAAAGGTGCCCAGGCCCACCGCCGGGTTGATCACCGTGGCCAGCAAGGCCGCGGTGCCCGCGTTGATTTCAGGGATCACCACCGCCTTGATGTCCTGGGTCTCACGGGCAATGTCAGCGCTGCCTTCCATCAGCACGGCCGCGTTGACGCCCTTCATTTGCAGGTTGTTGGTGAAGGCCATGCCCTGGTCAATCTTGACGTCGCCGCGCAAAAAATCAAAAGCGAACCCCTCGCTGAAGACATCCCTGAAATCCAGTGTCAGGCGCCGCGGCAAGGCCTGCAGACTCAGCACCCCGAGCAGCTTGGCAATACCCGGGTCGGCCTTGAGGAACTGACCCGACTCGACATTGACCGTGAAGGCGCCGCTCATGGACGGGTAATCCAGGCTCAGGGGCGAGCCCATCCAGGCCACCTGGCCTTCAAGCTTGCCACGCCCGCCGCGCACCACGTCCTTCATGCCAAAGCGGCTCAGCAAGGCGCCACTGTCAGCCACATCCAGCTTGAAGTTCATGGCCGTGCGCCGGGACCCTGAAGGCCTGCCTGCTGCGGCAGCCGGTGCATTCAGCGCGACCCAATTGCCGCTGGCGACAAAACTGGCCTCCGGCGCCGACAGGTTGAATTGATTCAGGCGCCACTCGCGCACCCCGGCCTCGCGCGCCGTGCTGGGCGTCCTGCGGTTCACCGCCTGCACCTCCAGCCGGCCCAGGTGCTTGCCGCGCAGTTCGAAATCATCGACCACGATGTCGAGCGCCGGAATGCTGGCCGGCTGCGACTCCAGCAACGCCTCGACGTCGCTGGCCACGCTGGGGGCAATGGTCAGGCGTGCCAGCCGGGCAAAAACCCGCCCTTCAGCACCCCCGGTCAGCAAGGCATTGGGCGGGCGGTATTCCAGATAGCCATTGAGTTCACTGGCAGCCAGATTGGCCCGCCACACCCCGCCCTCGCGGCTACCACCAATCACCACCTGGTTGAAATGTCGACCGCCAAACGTCAACAAGTCCGAGCGCACAGCCAACTGGTCAGGCAAATACGAGGAGGCCAGCGGACCAACTTCCGCGGGCGTGGCGCCGGTGCCAGCACCCGTGGCCTGCGTCAGCACCTCTTGCCAGGCGTCCAGGCTCAAACTTTTCAGCCTGATATTGGCAGCCACCCCCGCTGTTGGCAGCGGTGCCGATTCCTGTGCATCCAGCCCGACCTCCAGGGCGCCACGCAGCACGCGCGGCTCTGCCTGCGACACGTCACGCTCGTACACCAACTGCAGTTGATTGGCCACCGACAAGCTCAGCCGATCTTGCAGCAGCGGCGCACGGTCTGTCAGCAAG
>JBASJO010000263.1:0-4928 GCA_049655365.1 Rhodoferax sp.
GGTGCTGCAGCGCCAGCTGGGCTTTGTCACGCGCGAGCCGCGCTGGGCCGTGGCGCACAAGTTTCCGGCGCAGGAGATGCTGACCACCGTGCTGGCCATTGACGTGCAGGTGGGGCGCACTGGCAAACTGACGCCAGTGGCCAAACTGGCGCCGGTGTTTGTCGGCGGTGTCACCGTGACCAATGCCACCCTGCACAACGAGGACGAGGCGCGCCGCAAGGACGTGCGCATCGGCGACATCGTGATCGTGCGCCGCGCGGGCGACGTGATCCCCGAGGTCGTCTCCGTGCTGGTCGACAAACGCAGCGGCGACCCCGAGCCCTTTACCATGCCACGCACCTGCCCGGTGTGCGGCAGCTCGGCGGTGCGCGAAGAGGGCGAGGTGGATTTCCGCTGCACCGGCGGCCTGTTTTGCAGCGCCCAGCGCAAGCAGGCGATATTGCACTTTGCCCAGCGCCGCGCGGTCGAAGTGGAAGGCCTGGGCGACAAGCTGGTGGACCAACTGGTAGACGCAGGCATCATCAACACCCTGCCGGACCTTTACCGGCTGGGCTTTACGGCACTGGCCAAGCTGGCGCGCATGGCTGACAAGTCGGCGCAGAACATTCTGGATGCACTGGAAAAATCCAAGCGGACCACGCTGCCACGGTTTTTGTTCGGGCTGGGCATTCGCCATGTGGGCGAGGCCACGGCCAAGGCGCTGGCGCGCCATTTCGGCAAGTTGGATGCCATCATGGACGCCCCAGAGGACACCTTGTTGGCGGTGGCCGACGTCGGCCCGATCGTGGCCAAAAGCATCCGCACCTTTTTTGACCAAGCGCACAACCGCGAGGTGGTCGAGCAATTACGCGCCTGCGGTGTCAGTTGGCCCGAGGGCGAGCCAGCGCCGGTGGCGGTCCAACCCTTAAGCGGCCAGACCTTTGTGCTCACCGGCACCATGCCCACGCTGGCCCGCGAAGAGGCCAAGGCATTGATCGAAGCCGCTGGCGGCAAGGTGGCGGGCTCGGTCAGCAAGAAAACCAGCTTTGTCGTGGCCGGAACTGAAGCCGGCAGCAAGCTCGACAAGGCGCGCGCGCTGGGTGTGGCCGTGCTTGATGAAGACCAATTGAAGGAGATGCTCGATGGCGGTGCGTGAGATTCTGAAAATGGGCGACCCGCGCCTGCTGCGCGTGGCCCAACCCGTGACCGCGTTTGACACCGATGCGCTGCACCTGCTGATCACCGACCTGCTCGACACCATGCGCGCGGCAGACGGCGCCGGGCTGGCCGCACCGCAGATTGGCGTCGATTTGCAGCTGGTGATTTTTGGCACCGACCGCGCCAACCCGCGCTACCCGCAGGCGCCGGTGGTACCCCGCACGGTGCTGATCAACCCGGTCATCACGCCGCTGGGTGCGGCTGAGGTGGATGACTGGGAGGGTTGCCTGTCAGTGCCCGGACTGCGCGCCAAGGTACCGCGTTTCGAGCATATTCGTTACACCGGCTTTGACCCATATGGCGACCCCATTGAGCGCACAGTGGAAGGTTTTCATGCCCGCGTGGTGCAGCACGAGTGCGACCACCTGATCGGCAAACTGTACCCGATGCGGGTACGCGACTTCACGCAATTCGGCTTTACCTCGGTGCTGTTCCCGGGGCTCGACAGCGTCGCCGAGGACTAAGCCAGGGCTTCCAGCAGTTCGGTCTCGATGGCGATCTGGGCCCTGTTTTCCTGCAGCTCGGCGCCGTCGATCAAAAAGGTGTCATCCACGCGTTCACCCAGGGTGTTGATCTTGGCCAACTGCACATTGACCTTGTGCCGGGCCAGCACCCGCGCGACGCTGTAGAGCAGACCAACCCGGTCGCTGGCCGAGATGTTGAGCAGCCAGCGCTGGCCTTTTTCATCCGGTTGCAGACTGACCCGTGGCGTGATCGGGAAACTCTTGACGCGTCGTGAAACCCGGCCCTTGCCGGGCGCGGGCAGCGGCCCGGTTTGCACAATGGCGCGCACCAGTTCAGCCTCCACCATGCTGGCCAGCTCGTGGTAAAGCTCAGGCATGGCCTGGGCGGTGACCTGAAAGGTGTCGAGCGCGTAGTGGTTGTTGGCGGTGTGCACACGCGCGTCCAGAATGCTGAAGCCGCGGTGTTCGAAGTAGCCACAAATGCGGGCAAACAGGTCGGCCTGGTCGGGGGTGTAGACCAGTACCTGCAAGCCTTCTCCGAGTGGCGACAGGCGGGCCCGAACGATGGATTTGCCTGAATTGACGTGGCGCGAGAGCTGGCGCGTGTGCCAGGCAATGTCGGCAGCGTCATGGCGCATGAAATAGCCCACGTCCATGGTGTCCCACAAGGCCTTGTGCGCCTGGAAGGGCTGGGCGTGCAGGGCCAACTGGATCAGCGCCTCACGCTTGCGCGCCTCCACTTCGACATGCGGGTCGGCGGTGTGCCCCCCCAGCACGCGCAAGCTCAGCCGGTACAGATCTTCGAGCAGCTTGCCTTTCCAGGCGTTCCAGACCTTGGGCGAGGTGCCGCGAATGTCGGCCACGGTGAACAGGTAAAGGGCGGTGAGGTAGCGTTCGCTGCCGACTTTTTTGGCGAAGGCCGCAATCACATCAGGGTCGCTGAGGTCGGTTTTCTGCGCCACACGGCTCATGGTCAGGTGTTCCCGCACCACAAAGGCGATGAGCTCGGTGTTTTCCCGGCTCACGTTGTGCTGCTTGCAAAAGCGCAGCGCCTCGATTTCGCCCAGTTGCGAGTGGTCACCGCCCCGGCCCTTGGCAATGTCATGGAACAAGGCGGCCACATACAGCACCCAGGGCTGGTCCCAGCCGCTGGCGAGCTGCGAGCAAAACGGGTACTCGTGGGCGTGTTCAACGATGAAGAAACGCCGCACATTGCGCAACACCATCAGCACATGCTGGTCGACGGTGTAGACGTGAAACAGGTCATGCTGCATCTGCCCGACAATTTTTCTAAAGGCCCACAGGTAGCGCCCCAGCACCGAGGTCTGGTTCATCAGCCGCATGGCATGGGTGATGCCGCTGTCCTGTTTCAGGATCTGCATGAAGAGGTCGCGGTTGACAGGGTCCTTGCGAAAGGCGCCGTTCATCAGGTCGCGCGCGTTGTACAGGGCACGCAATGTGCGCGCTGACAAACCATTCATGCCGGCCGTTTGGAACACCAGGAAGGTTTCCAGGGTGGCGTGGGGTTCCCGCCGGTAGAGGTCGTCACTGACCACTTCGAGCATGCCCGCCTTGTCGGAAAAGTGCGCATTGATGGGACGCGGCTCATGCGTGTTCGGGCTCAGGCGCTCTTCAATGTTGAGCAGCAGGATCTGGTTGAGTTGGGTCACCGCCTTGGCGGCCCAGTAATAACGTTTCATGAGCGCTTCGCTGGGGCGAACGAATGAGCGCTTGTCGGCAGAAACGGGTGGCGCTTCAAAGCCAAAGGCCTGCGCCACTGCGTTTTGCATGTCGAAAATCAGCCGGTCCTCACGGCGCTTGGCAATCAGGTGTAAACGGGTGCGAATGAGCCACAACAGGGCTTCGTTGCGCTTGATTTGCTGGATCTCGAAGGCCGTGGCCAGGCCATTTTTGGCCAGTTCGTTCCAGTTGTTGCCAAGACCTGCCGCCTTCGCCACCCACAAAATGATCTGCAGGTCCCGCAGTCCACCTGGCGACTCCTTGCAGTTGGGCTCAAGCGAGTAAGGGGTGTTGTCAAACTTGCTGTGGCGCTGATTCAGCTCCAGGGTTTTGGCGACAAAAAAAGCCCGGGGTTCGATGGCGGCCACAAACTGCTGCCTGAACTCGTCATAGGTCGCCACGCTGCCTGTGATCAGGCGTGACTCCAGCAAGGAGGTTTGCACGGTGACGTCTTGGCGTGCCTCACTCAGGCAGTCGGCTACCGAACGCACACTGGAGCCAATTTCCAGGCCCGCGTCCCAACAACTGCCAATAAACCCCTCGATGCGGGACTTGAGGTCGGCATCAAGGTCCAGCGCGATGTCATCGGCCAGCAACACCAGCACATCGATATCCGAATACGGAAACAATTCGCCGCGGCCGTAGCCACCCACGGCAGCCAACGTTAGCGAGGGCGGGAGCGCGGCGCGTTGCCACAGGGTTTTCAGGGTGTCGTCGGCCAGGGAAGACAGCTTGCCGAGCGTGCTGCCGACCCCGCGGGCGCCTCTGCCGCCCTCCGCCAGCGATTGAAATAGCGACGCTTTTTTGGCGCGAAACTGCTCCCGCAGCGTTTTCAGGTCGGACATGGGGTGGACCCGTTGGAACCGGTCAGGCAGCCGACAGGGCGACAGCCGGCGTTGCGGGTTTGACAAATTCCGGTATCGCCGGGCTGTTGGCAGACAGCGTCAGCACCTCATACCCCGTGGGCGTGACCAGCACCGTGTGCTCCCATTGCGCCGACAGCGAGTGGTCCTTGGTGACGATGGTCCAGCCGTCACCGAGTTCCTTGATGTCCTTGCGCCCGACATTCAGCATGGGTTCGATGGTGATGGTCATGCCTGCCTTGAGCTGGTCGAGCGTGCCGGGTTTGCCGTAGTGCAGTACCTGAGGATCTTCATGAAAGTTCCGGCCAATGCCGTGACCGCAATACTCGCGCACCACGCTCAGGCCCTGGCTCTCGGCAAAGGTCTGGATGGCATGACCGATGTCGCCCAGGTAGGCGCCCTCGCGCACCTTCATGATGCCCTTCCACATGGCTTCATAGGTGAGCTTGCAGAGCCGTCGCGCCGCCACCGATACGTCGCCCACCATGTACATGCGGCTGGAGTCGCCATGCCAGCCGTCCTTGATGACAGTCACGTCAACATTGACGATATCGCCTTTCTTGAGCGGCTTGTCGTTGGGTATGCCGTGGCAGACCTGGTGGTTGATGGAGGTGCAAATCGATTTGGGGTAGGGGTCGTGGCCCCCCGGCGCATAGTTCAGGGG
>JBASJO010000264.1:0-5180 GCA_049655365.1 Rhodoferax sp.
CAATGCGCAAGGGCGTCAGCGACAAGGACACCAGC
The DNA here is from genome assembly GCA_049655365.1 of Rhodoferax sp. Lineage (GTDB taxonomy): Bacteria > Pseudomonadota > Gammaproteobacteria > Burkholderiales > Burkholderiaceae_C > Rhodoferax. Next base: position 36 of record JBASJO010000264.1, read on the forward strand.
GTGGCGATCTTGTCACCCACCTTGAGGTCGATCTTGCCGAGTAACGCAGGCCCGATCTCGGCCACCGTGCCAATCAGCATGCCGCCCGAACCGGTCACCGGGTTGTGGTGCTTGCCGCGCTGGGCCACGATGCCCATCACCATCTCTGCAACCCTGGCTTCATCGCCGCCGGTGGCGCTTTTGATCTGGGTAAAACTGGCCGAGTCGATGTTGAGCGCCGACACGTCAATCAGGATCTCGTTGTCATAAATGGCCATCGTGTTGTCGAGCTTCCAGGCGGGCTGGGGCAACGCGCCAAGCGGTTCGAGCACACGGTGGGCGCCAAAGGGGGATCCAATAGTCATAATTTCAGTTGGGGTCAGAGCATGTTCACCGCGTGAAGTGGTCTGACCCGCAAGTTCCTTAATTAATTGCTCGCACTCGGCAAACTGAAGTCTTGCCCCAGGCCGGGCATTTCGACCGTTTTTCCGGCGTAGTTGCGGCACTTGACGGTGGTGCCACTACCATCGGGCAAAGCTTCTTCGCGCACATAACTCGGGATGATCGGCAACTTGCCCAGGCCACCCAGGCCATCGACAATGAAAGTGGGCACGGCCGGGCCACTGATCCAGCCGCGCAGGCCTTCGTAGAGTTCGAGCATGCGACGGTGCGGCACGATGAAGTGGTGCGCGCCTTCGACCATGTCGGTCGAGTAAACGTAGTAAGGACGCACCCCCATTTCGATGCTTTGCATAAACAGCTCGCGCATCACTTCGACGCTGTCGTTCACCCCCTTGAGGCACACGGTTTGCAGACCCATCATGATGCCGGCCTTTTGCAGCATCTTGACACGCATGCGCAGCAGCGGCGTGATTTCCTTGGGGTGGTTGATGTGGATGTTGATCATCTGCACGCGGTGACGCTCCAGCACCGCGCACAGCTCGGGCGTGACACGGGTGGGCATTTGCACCACCATGCGCGAGCCAATGCGCAAAAAGCGCACATGCGGTGCCCGGCTGCGGATCATGCCCAGAATCTCATCGAGGCGCTCGTCGGTGAAGGTCAGCGGGTCACCACCGGACAACAGCACATCGTCGATGTTCTTGTTGCTGGCGATGTAGTCAATCGAGGCCTCAATCTCGTCCTTGTGCACCGAGCCCGAGGGCTGCGACACCATGCGCTTGCGGGTGCAGAAACGGCACAGCGTGGCGCAGGTGTTGCTCACCAGAAACAGCACACGACGCGGGTAACGGTGCACGATGCTGGTGCCGGGAATGGTGTCGCCCTCCTCCCCCAACTGATCCAGCATGGTGGCAAAACCGGGCTTGGTTTCCTCGTGAAACGAGGGCAGGTACTGCATGCGGATCGGGCAGTTGGGATCGTCGCGGTCCATCAGTTTGGCCATGTAGGGTGTGACGGCAATGGCGAATTTGTTGTAGACGGTGTCGTTCACGTCTTCGACATGGTTCAACACCCCTTTCAGTTGGGCATGATGGGTGTAACGCCTGGCGAACTGCTTCTGCCAGGACTCGGACTCCGGGTCGTAGGCTTGCAGTTCATCATAAGTCATGAAGACTTTGGGTGTGGCGAATTCGACGGCTTGCAGCATGGGGGTCTCCTGGATAGTTCTTCAAGTTTATGGACTGACGCCGCCGCCGAAAACAGGCAAATTGCCTGAAATCAGTGTCAAAATTCAGTCATATTGCCAGCTTTTAAAACACGATGACTCATTCACCTCAAAAACCCAATCTGGACGCGCTCGACCACCAACTGATCGAACTGCTCAAGATCAATGCCCGGCTGCCCATGGTCAACCTCGCCCGGGCGCTGGGCTGTGCACGCAGCACGGCCCAACTGCGGCTCAAGGCACTGGAAGACGCTGGCGTCATCACCGGCTATACCGTGGGGGTGAGCAGTCCGCGCGCATCCCTCGGCATACGGGCCATGGTGCTGATTTCGATGGAATCCCAAAACGAGCCCGACGTGGTGCGTGCGCTGGCCAGGCGGCATGAAATCACCAAGCTGTACTCGGTCAGTGGCCGTTATGACCTCTGCGCTATGCTGCTCACCGAATCGACCCAGGAACTCGATGCGGTGCTCGACAAGATTCGCATCATCAAGGGCGTGGTGGACACGTTTTCAACCATCATGCTGTCAACCAAGCTTGACCGTCCCGAGTAAGCCAGCCTAAATCTCATCCAGTTGGATCAATTCTGTCAATATGATACTAATTGCTATCTATTTGGTAACTATTTGACTATTTTTAACTATTACTGTCGATTTACATTGGCATGAGGGCTTGAGATACTTCTCTTCATACAAGGAAGCAAGCCCATCATGAAACTACCTCAACTCGTCGAAACCCAATTTCTCAGCGTCCAGGACGTGGCCACCATCATCAACAAGATGGGCCTCAAAACCGTATTCAAACGCATGGTCGACTACATCCGCGAAGACTATCTGCGCTGGAACGACTTTGAAAAATGCGCCCGTGTGGCCAACCACTCAAAGGATGGCGTGATCGAGCTGATGCCGATCTCGGACGCCAAAAGTTACGCCTTCAAGTACGTCAACGGCCACCCCAAGAACACCATCAACGGCCTGCCCTGCGTCATGGCCTTTGGCGTGCTGGCCGATGTCGACACCGGCATTCCGGAATTCCTCAGCGAATTGACGCTCAGCACGGCATTGCGCACGGCGGCCATGTCGGCGGTGGCGGCACAGGAACTGGCGCGCCCCGACAGCAAGACCATGGCACTGATCGGCAACGGTGCCCAAAGTGAATTTCAGGCGCTGGCCTTCCACTACCTGCTCGGCATTGAAGAAATCCGCCTGTTCGACACCGACCCCAAGGCCACGGAAAAGCTGATCGCCAACCTGAAGTCAACCGCGCTGCGCCTGACGGTGTGCAGCAGCATTGCCGACGCGGTGCGCGGTGCCGACATCGTGACCACCGTCACAGCAGACAAGACCAATGCCGCCATCCTGACCGCCGAACATATTGAGGCCGGCATGCACATCAATGGTGTGGGCGGCGACTGCCCCGGCAAAACCGAACTGCATGCTGACGTGCTGCACCGCAGCGCGGTGTTTGTCGAGTACGAGCCACAAACCCGTATCGAGGGCGACCTGCAACACCTGCCTGCTGATTTTGAAGTCACTGAGCTCTGGCAGGTGCTGGCGCGCCAAGCGCCGGGTCGCCTTGACGTCGACCAGATCACGCTGTTTGATTCGGTCGGCTTCGCCTTGCAGGACTACTCCGCCCTGCGCTTCATGCGGGACGCCGCCCGGGAACTCGGCCTGGGTCAGGTGGTGTCGCTGATTCCCGAACTGGTCAATCCGAAAGACCTGTTCGTGTTGATTCATCCGGAAAACCAGACCGCTGCCGAGCCCAGCCCTCGCCCGGAGATTTGCGCCATACTCGCAGCTGCCTGACAACCCCCTCCAACGCATGAACCGTAGAGATTGCCTGATCGCAAGTTTGAGCCTGCCGCTTTGGCCCGGGGCGGCGCAAGCCCAGGCCAGGCAAGCCTTGCAGTTCCCGCGGGACCTCGGCAGCCACCCCGACTTTGCCATTGAGTGGTGGTACATCACCGGGCACCTGCAGGCGGGGCAGCGCGAGTTTGGCTTTCAGATCACTTTTTTCAGGTCGCGCGTGCCGGTCACACAGGGCATGCGCTCCAGCTTTGCGGCCAAACAACTGATCTTCGCCCATGCCGCCGTGACCGACGTGGCGGGCAAGCGCCTGTTGCACGACCAGCGCATTGCCCGCGCCTCGGGCAACGCCCAAATCGATCTGGCCACGGCCAAAGAAACAGACACTGACCTGCGCCTGGGCAACTGGTTGCTCAAGCGCGATGGCAATGACAACGGCAGCACCTACCAAGCGCAGGCCAGCGGCTCGGACTTCTCGTTTCAACTGAAGCTGCGCGAGACCCAGCCGCTGCTGCTGCAGGGCGACCAGGGCTGGTCGCGCAAGGGACCCGAGGCCAGCCAGGCCAGCTATTACTACAGCCTGCCGCAACTGCAGGTCAGCGGCCAACTCAGCCTGGGCGAGCAAACGCTGCCAGTGCAGGGACAGGCCTGGCTCGACCACGAGTGGAGCCAGTCGCTGATGCACCCGGATGCGGTGGGTTGGGACTGGATCGGCATGAACCTGCTGGATGGCCGTGCACTGACAGCCTTCAGATTACGCACCCAAGACGGCGCCACGCTGTGGGCGGGTGGCTCGCTGCGTGCACCGGGGGCGGCCCAGGCCGAGATTTTTGGTCCCGAAGATGTCATCATCACGCCGCAGCGCCAATGGGAAAGCCCGGCCAGCGGCACCAGCTACCCGGTGCAATGGTCAATAGAGATCAAGCGCGCACAGTCCAAGACAGGTTTGAAAGATCCCGAGCGCTACACCGTCAGCGCCGTCATCGACAACCAGGAACTTGACAGCCGCCAGTCCACCGGCGCCATTTACTGGGAAGGCCTGAGCGAGTTGCGAGACAGCCGCGGCACGGTGGTTGGGCGCGGGTATCTGGAGATGACGGGGTATGCGAGCCCCTTGCAACTTTGAATTTTTTGAGTGCGTCTGGCACGCCACTCAATGTTGGGGACCGTCTTTCAGCTCCAGGCGCGCCCATTGGCCCCAATGGTCGTGCATTTGAAGTTGCTAGACTCCATGAGATGACTGACACAGCCAAACCCCATTCACCCATGATGGCCCAGTACCTGGGCCTCAAAGCAGATTACCCCGACACCCTGCTGTTTTACCGCATGGGCGATTTCTACGAGCTGTTTTTTGCCGACGCCGAAAAAGCTGCGCGCCTGCTCAACATCACGCTGACGCAACGCGGCCAGTCGGCGGGTGCGCCAGTGGTGATGGCGGGCGTGCCTTTTCATTCGGTCGACACCTACCTGGCGCGACTCATCAAGCTGGGTGAATCGGTGGCCATTTGCGAGCAGGTGGGCGATGTCGCCACCAGCAAAGGCCCGGTAGAGCGCAAGGTGGTGCGGGTGGTGACGCCCGGCACGCTGACCGATCTGGAGCTGTTGGGCGACAAGACCGAGTCGATGCTGCTGGCGGTGCACCAGGGCGCGCGCAACAGCTGTGGCCTGGCCTGGCTCAGTGTGACGCAAGGCGAGGTGCATCTGGCCGAGTGCGCGCCCGATGAACTGGCC
>JBASJO010000265.1:0-4524 GCA_049655365.1 Rhodoferax sp.
ACCGTAGCCGGATAAGCGTGACGGCCCAGAAAAATCTTGGCCTCTGCCCGAGTCACAGCTCGGGCAGGGTCAGACGACGGTGTTGCTGAAGAAAGTTATTTCTTCGCGACGGTCTTTGTTTTCTTGGCGGGTGTAGCCGCTTTTGCAGCAGGCTTGGCGACCGGTTTTGTCGCAGCCTTGGCAGCAGGCTTGGCCTTCACAGGTGCGGCTGCCGGTGCTGCGGCTGGTGCTGTTTTGAGTGCCGCACGCTGATCCCGCAGGGTCTGGATTTCTGTGTTGATCTTGTTCTTGCGTTCGGTGAGTTTTGCAATGCTGGCGCTGATCTTGGCCATGGCTTTGCCGGTCTTCGACACAGGCGCTTTTTTGGCCGCTGCCTTCGCAGCTGGCTTGACCACCGTGGCTGGCGTCACGACTTTCTTCGAAATTGTTTTAGCTTTTGGAGACACTTTTTTTGCAGTTGCCATTTGTCATTTCCTTTGTGTGTTGACCGGCAGAAATTTTTGCCAGCGGTGCATTGTCTGCAAAATTTCAAAAAATGTCGACCCGTGTCATTGCGGTGTCATTCAAGCCGATAACTGCGTCTTCAAATCAGCGTCATTGGTAGCCAAAAATTGTTTGCAGAACCAACCCGACCAGCGCGGCGCTTGCCACTTTCTTGCATCCGTCATCATGTAGAATGAGAATCATTCTCATTTAAAAAAAGGAAGCTGTCGTGGCTACATTGAATCTGAAAGAGGCCGCCATCGGCCAATGGCATCGCATCCAGGCGGGGGTTGTGCCGCACCAGCGCCTGCAGGAATTGGGTTTCCTGCCGCTGGAAAATGTCAAGGTGTTGCGGCGCAGCTGGTTTGGCCGCGGTGCACTGGTGGTCCAAGTGGGTGATGCGGTCTTTGCGCTGCGCCCGGCCGAGGCCCAACTGGTGGCCCTGGAGCCCGCAGCATGAGCACGACGGCCAACATCGACATCGCCGGCCTGGCCCAAAAGACACTGGCCCTGCTGGGCAATCCCAACTGCGGCAAGACCGTGCTGTTCAACCGACTGACCGGCAGCCAGCAAAAAGTGGCCAACTATGCCGGTGTCACGGTCGACATGAAACGTGGCTTGATGAAAACCAGCGCCGGCCGCTCGGTCAGTGTGCTGGACCTGCCGGGCACCTACAGTCTCAATGCCGGCAGCGAGGACGAGGCCGTGGCTTGCGCGGTGGTGCGCGGGCACAGTTTGCAGGCCCGCGCGCCGAATCTCACCGCCGTGATTCTGGACGCCACCCGGCTGCGCCGCGGCCTGCGGCTGGTGGCCGCGCTGCTACGCGAGCAGTTGCCCATCGTGGTGGTGCTCAACATGATGGACCGGGTGCGCGGACAGGGCCGGGAGCTCGATGCCGCGCGGCTTGAACAGGTGCTGGGCGTGCCAGTGGTCGAGGCCACGGGTATCCATGCGCAGGGCACGGACGAGCTCAAGGCCCTGCTGGACCGCCCGGCGATCTGGCAACCGACGGCGCGTGACAAGCTCGCCCATGAAAGCGGCCCTGCCGACGCGCTGACCGATGACCAGCAGGCGCAGGCCTGGTTGCTTCAGGCGGGCCTGGAGGCACCGCTGGCCGAACACCGCTGGTCGCGCCAGCTTGATCAGTGCTTGCTGCACCCGGTTGTCGGCACGGTGGTCTTGCTGACCCTGCTGTTCCTGATTTTTCAGGCGGTGTTTGCCTGGGCCGAGTGGCCGATGGGGCTGATTGAAGAGGCCACCGCGCTGCTGGTGCAGGGTGTCAACACGCTGTTGCCCGACGGGCTGCTCAAAAGCCTGCTGGTCGACGGGGTGATTGCCGGCGTCGGCGGTGTCCTGGTTTTTTTGCCGCAAATCCTGATCCTGTTCTTTTTTATCCTGGTGCTGGAAGAGTCGGGTTATTTGCCGCGCGCGGCCTTGTTGCTGGACCGCCTGATGGGCAGCCTGGGCCTGTCAGGGCGCTCGTTTATTCCGCTGCTGTCCAGCTTTGCCTGCGCCATACCCGGCATCATGGCCACGCGCACCATTGCCGACCGCCACGCGCGTTGGGTCACCATTCTGATTGCACCCTTGATGACCTGCTCGGCGCGGTTGCCGGTGTACGCCTTGCTGATCGGCGCCTTCATTCCCAACCAGCCGGTCTGGGGCATGGGTCTGCAGGGGCTGGTGTTGTTTGGCCTGTACCTGTTTGGCATGGTGTCGGCCGTGCTGGTGGCCTGGGTCCTCAAGCTGTGGGGCCGTTCGACCCTCGCGGCGCAACTGATGATGGAACTGCCCGACTACCACTGGCCACGGGCCCAGGATGTGCTGATTGGTCTGTGGCAACGCGGCGTCATCTTTTTGCGCAGTGTCGGCGGCATCATCCTGGCGCTCACCGTGATCCTCTGGTTTTTGTCCACCTTTCCGCAAGCGCCTGCAGACTTTGGCGGCACCGCGATCGAGTACAGCATTGCCGGGCGCATTGGCCACGCGCTGGCGGTGGTGTTCGAGCCGATCGGCTTCAACTGGCAAATTGCGGTGGCGCTGATCCCGAGCCTGGCCGCGCGTGAAGTCGTGGTCAGCGCGTTGGGCACGGTGTATGCGCTGTCGCAGGTGGGCGACGAGGTCGGCACGGCGCTGGCACCTTTGATTGCGGCCGACTGGTCGCTGGCCACCGGCTTGTCGCTGCTGGTCTGGTTTGTCTTTGCGCCGCAGTGCCTGGCGACGCTGGTCGTGGTGCGCCGGGAAGTGGGTGGCTGGGCCATGCCCGCCGGCATGGCGCTGTTCCTGTTCTCGCTGGCCTATGCCGCTTCCTGGGTCACTTACCGGATGGTGTCATGATGAATGAACCGCTTCTCACGCTGCTCGATCTGTTGGTGGTGTTGGCGGTGTTCGCCTGGGCCTGCCGCTTTCTGTGGCGGCGCTACCGGCCAGCCCGGGGCGGCCGGACAAGTGTTTGCGGCAGCTGTCGAAAGTGCGATTCCTGAAGCGGCGAATGCATGTTGGGAGGTGTAAGTTGCCTGTTACAAACTGGGATGCCTCGCACCCCGTAAACAAGGGCAAAATCGGTCGACCTTAATCCGTCAAAAAACCAGCCCTGTGAAACTGTTCGCAAGCTTTGAATCCAAGGTACTGACCGCTCTCGGCGTCGCCATGCTGGTGGTTGCCACGCTCACGGCCATGACCTGGGCCGTGGCCAACGACGCAGCGCAGGCATCGCGCTGGATTGCCCAGACACACGAGGTGCTGACCAACCTGGCCCGGATCAGAACCGACACGGTACAAATCGAGCTCAGCACGCAGGCTTATCGGGTGTCAGGCGACCCGGCGCGCCTGGCCGAGCGCGATGCCACCATTGCGTCGCGCGAAGCCTTGCTGAGCTGGCTCAAGGAAAAAATAAACGAAAACCCGCGCCAGTTGGCCAATTGGACCGAGCTGCGTCAGGTGCTGGACGAACGTCTGGCGGTCTCCAGGGGCGTGGTGGCGTCGCGTCAAACGCAAGGTCAGGAGGCCGCCAATGCGTTCGCGGCGCGTGCACCGTTGCAGGAGACGCGCCAGCGCACCTACCGCATCCTGAGCGACATGGAAGTGCAGGAGCGTGGCTTGCTGGAGACCCGCCGCGCCACGCAGTCCAACGTGCGCCAACGCATGGTGTTGACCGGCGCCCTGGTCTCCGTTGTGCTCATCCTGATACTGTTCGCCACCTATGGCCTGATCCGGCGCCAGTTGCGCGAGACCCGGGCCAGCCAGCGCGCGCTCGCCGAAAGTGAAGAAAGCCTGGCCATCACGCTGCATTCCATCGGCGACGCGGTGATGGCCACCGACACCAGCGGGCGCATCACCCGCATGAACCCCGTGGCCGTGCGTCTGACCGGTTGGTCCTCGGCGGACGCCATGGGACGTGCCATCGACGAGGTGTTTCAAATCATCCACGAGCAGACCCGCGCGCCCGTGGAAGTGCCCGTGGCCAGAGTGCTGGCGACCGGCCAAGTCCAGGAGCTGGCCAATCACACGGTGCTGGTAGCCCGGGATGGCTCCGAATGCCCCATTGCAGACAGTGCCGCACCGATCCGCGGCGCCTCGGGTCAGGTGCTGGGCGTGGTGTTTGTGTTTCGTGACGAGACCGTGGCCCGCCAAGCCAAGCAGAACATCCGTGAGCAGAATCAGCTGCTGGAACAACGCGTGCAGGAGCGCACCGAGCAGTTGCAGGCGCGCGAGCAACAACTGTCACGCGTGCTCGAAGGTGCCGACCAGGGCTATTGGGACTGGAACCTCAAGACCAATGATTTTCAGGTCAGCGCGCGCTGGGAAACCATGCTGGGTTATGCGCCCGGCGAGATGCAGGTCGACACGGCCCATTGGCCCGAACTGGTGCACCCTGAAGACTTGCCGCTGGCCATGGCCTCAATCGAGCGTCACATGCGCGGCGAGAGTGCTGGCCACGAGGTGGAATTTCGCGCTAAGGCCAAGGATGGAAGCTGGCGCTGGATCCTGACGCGCGGCCGCATCACGTCGCGCGCGGAAGATGGCACGCCGCTCATGATG
>JBASJO010000266.1:0-4421 GCA_049655365.1 Rhodoferax sp.
GCCTTGCTGCGGCTCGTGCAGATGGGCGCCGGTTGCGTCAAGTTCGAACCCCCGGCCCCGGCCAACGCGCCTGCCGGCGTCACGGGCGACCCGATGAGCCTCTACAGCCGCGCGGCCTACGAAGCCCTGCACCCCGGCATCCGTGTCGAGACGGTCGACCTCAAGACCGAGGCCGGTCAACACCGGTTGCATGGCGAACTGGCCAACACCGATGTGCTGCTGACCTCGTTTCGACCCAGCGCCTTGCGCAAGCTGGGGCTGGACTGGAACAGCCTGCACCAGCGCTATTCGGCGCTGTCGCTGGTGACCATCGTCGGCGCACCGGGCCCGCAGGCTGAGTTGCCCGGCCACGACCTCACCTACCTGGCTGAAAACGAGCTTGTCACAGGGCTCGACCTGCCCGCCACGCTGTACGCCGACATGGGCGGTGCGCTGATGGCGGTGGAGGCCGTTTTGCAGGCGGTGCTGTTGCACGGGCGAACCGGCCAAGGGCATCGTTTTGAGGTCGCCCTGTCGCAAGCCGCTGCCCATCTGGCCCAACCGCACCACTGGGGCCTGACCCAACCGGGCACGCTGCTGGGCGGCGGCCACGCCGGCTACCAGCTTTACCGCTGCCTGGACGGCCGGGTGGCGCTGGCCGCGCTGGAGCCGCATTTTTCCAAGTCCCTGTGCCTGGCGGCAGAGCTGCCCTGGACCACCCCGGCCATGATGCTGGAGGCGTCAACCCGCCAGGCCATTGCCGGGTTTGTCGCCAGACTCAGTTGCCAAGCGCTGGAGATACTGGCACACCAGCACGATATCCCGCTGCATACCTTGCCGGACTGAAGAGTTCAGGTCAAAACGTCAGCAACACCACCGCGCGCGCTTCCATGGCCTGGCCCAGGCCGACCGGGCCCATTTTTTCGGCGGTCTTGGCTTTGACGTTGACCTGATCCACGTCAATGCCCAGGGTCTGCGCCACACGGGCGCGGATGGCGGGCATGAAGGGCATCAGCTTGGGGGCCTGGGCGATGATGGTGCTGTCGACATTGCCAATCTCAAAGCCCCTGGCGCGCACCCGGCGGGCGGCCTCAGTCAGCAGCACGCTGGAGTCGGCACCTTTGAACTGGGCATCGGTGTCGGGAAAATGGCTGCCGATATCGCCCAAGGCTGCCGCGCCCAGCAAGGCGTCGGTGATGGCGTGCAGCAGGACGTCGGCGTCGGAGTGGCCCAGCAGCCCCAGGTGGTAGGGCACCTCGATGCCACCCAATATGAGCTTGCGCCCCGCCACCAGCGCGTGAATGTCCCAGCCTTCACCGATTCTGAAATTCATTTGATTTGCCTCTTGCCTTGACTCATATTCCTAGGCCTGGCGACTCTGCAACAGCGCTTGCGCCAGCGCAAAATCTTCCGGGTACGTCACCTTGAAATTTTGCGCGCTGCCCACCACCAGTTTGGGCGCCAGGCCCATGGCTTCGATGGCGCTGGACTCGTCGGTGACGGTATCGCCCGCCAGTTCAAGGGCTTCCAACAAGCTGCCGATACGGAACATTTGCGGGGTTTGTGCCAACCATTTATCGTCACGTGGCAAGGTAGCTGCCACCCTGCCCGCTTGCGCCACCTTGAGGGTGTCGGGCAGTGGCAAGGCCAACAGACCGCCGACTTCATCCCCCAGGCAGGCGTCCAGCAACTGGTCGATCTGCGCCGGCGTGATGAGGCAGCGTGCCGCGTCGTGCACCAGCACCCAGTCATGCGGCACCGCGCCTTCTGCCAGCAAGGCACTCAAGCCATTGAAGACACTGGCAGCCCGGGTGGAGCCGCCGCAGGGGGCAATGAGAAATGAGGCATTTTGCGCCTCTGGGGTTTGAAAAAAGGTGTCTTCGGGTGACACCACCACCAGGGTTTGGTCGATGCGCGGGACCTCGGCAAAGGCGGCCAGGGTGTGCATCACCATGGGCTGGCCCGCCAAAGTCTGGTACTGCTTGGGGCCTGCCGCGCCAGCGCGCGAACCCGTGCCGGCACAGGGAATGAGCGCCCAGCAACGCGGCGCGGCGGTGGGTGCGAGGGCAATGTCGGTAAGTTCTGTCATGGTATGGCCTGCATTCTAGAATCGAGCCCACACACCCTGCCAATCTTTGCGCAGGGTTTTGGCGCTTTTATCGCGCCCCATTACTGCTGATTTGCTGCTCGCCCTCCCATGGAATTACCCAAACTCACCCCCGGAAAACGCTACACGTTGCCGCGCCCGGTCGGCTCGGCCGATGCCCTGCTGCTGGCGCAACTGGCCTTGCGCGACAAGGACAAGCATCAGGTCACGGCCATCGTTACCGCAAACGCCCTTGACGCCCAGCGGCTGATCGAGGAGATGGCGTTTTTTGCACCGACGCTGCGCTGCGTGCTGTTTCCGGACTGGGAAACGCTGCCGTATGACACTTTTTCGCCGCACCAGGATTTGATCAGCGAGCGCCTGGCGACGCTGTGGCGCATCAGCCAGCGCGACCATGACACCGGGGCCGACGTGGTGATCGTGCCCGCCACCACGGCGCTGTACCGGCTGGCGCCGCCATCCTTTCTGGCTGCCTACACCTTTCAGTTCAAGGTGAAGCAGCAGCTCAACGAAGCCAAACTCAAGGCGCAATTGACGCTGGCCGGCTACAGCCATGTGACCCAGGTGGTGAGCCCCGGCGAGTACGCGGTGCGCGGCGGGCTGATCGACCTGTTTCCGATGGGTTCACTGGTGCCCTACCGGGTGGACTTGTTCGACGACGAGATCGACAGCATTCGCACCTTTGACCCCGACAGCCAGCGCAGCCTGTACCCGGTGCCCGAGGTACGGCTGCTGCCCGGGCGCGAGTTTCCGATGGACGACGACGCCCGTGCCCGCTTTCGGGGCCGCTGGCGCGAACTGCTCGAAGGTGACCCGACCCGCAGCCGCATCTACAAGGACATGGGCACCGGCGTGGCCACGGCCGGCATCGAGTACTACCTGCCGCTGTTTTTTGACGAAACCGCGACCGTGTTCGACTACCTGGGCGAGGCCGCCACGGTGGTGCTGCACGGCGACCTGGAACCCGCCTTTGCGCACTTCTGGCAGGACACGCGTGAGCGTTACCGGCTGGTGCAGGGCGACCCCGAGCGCCCGGTGCTGCCACCCGATGCGCTGTTTCTGAGCGCCGAGCAGTTTTACGCCCGGGTCAACCAGCATGCCCAACTGGCCTTGCGCGCGGCCGTGGATGAGGTGGCCGACAGCGCCCACTTTGTGCGCTTGGGCGACCTGACGGTGGTGCGCGGCGCCGAGGACCCGCTGGCCAAGCTGAAAGCCCACATTCGCAACACGCAGCAGCGCGTGCTGGTGCTGGCCGAAAGCGACGGCCGGCGCGCCAGCTTGCTGGACTTTTTGCACAGCAGCCAGTTCGACCCGCCGTCTTTTGACTCGCTGGCCGAGTTTCAGGCGAGCCAAGAGCCCATTGGTATCGCCACATCGGGCCTGGCGACGGGCTTTGCCTGGCTCGATGCGGGTATCGACTTCGTCACCGAGACCGAGCTTTTTGCCGCCAGCCCGACCACGCGCCGGCGCAAAAAACAGGAACAGGTGAGCGACGTCGAGGCGCTGATCAAGGACCTGAGCGAGCTCAAAGTCGGCGACCCGGTGGTGCATTCGGCCCACGGCATTGGCCGCTACCGCGGCCTGATCAACCTGGACCTGGGCAACAAACTGCCCAATGGCGAGCCCGAGGTGCAGGAGTTTTTGCACCTGGAATATGCCGACAAGGCCACGCTGTATGTGCCGGTGAGCCAGTTACAGCTGATCAGCCGCTACACCGGTGTCAGCCCCGACGAAGCGCCCTGGCACAAGCTGGGCAGCGGCCAGTGGGAAAAAGCCAAGCGCCGGGCCGCCGAACAGGTGCGCGACAGTGCCGCCGAGCTGCTCAACATTTATGCCCGCCGCGCGGCGCGCCAAGGCCACGCCTTCAGGTACAGCCCGAATGACTACGAGGCTTTTGCCAATGAATTCGGCTTTGAGGAAACGGCCGACCAGAAAGCTGCCATTCATGCCGTGATCCAGGACATGATCAGCCCGCGCCCGATGGACCGGCTGGTGTGTGGCGACGTGGGTTTTGGCAAGACCGAGGTGGCGCTGCGCGCCGCGATTGTTGCCATTACCGGCGGCAAACAGGTGGCGTTTTTGGCCCCGACCACGCTGCTGGCCGAGCAGCATTACCAGACGCTGGTGGACCGTTTTGCCAAATGGCCGGTGAAGGTGGCCGAGATGAGCCGCTTCCGGTCGACCAAGGAAATCACCGCCGCGCTGAAGGGCGTGGCCGACGGCACCATCGACATCGTGGTGGGCACCCACAAATTGCTGAGCCAGAACACGCATTTCAAGAACCTCGGGCTGTTGATCATTGACGAGGAGCACCGATTTGGCGTGCGCCACAAGG
>JBASJO010000267.1:0-3607 GCA_049655365.1 Rhodoferax sp.
CTGTCGGGCTATTTCAACCACCGTGACGCGAATCAGGGCAGTTGCACCAACTCCTGCCGCTGGGACTACAAGACGCAAAAGGGCGTGGTCGATGCCTCGGGTGATGTGCTGACACGCCAGGCCGCCATGGCGCGCGAACGCGAACAGGACGAGCGCACCGGCGGTGGTGTGGTGCCGGGTCAGGGCGACATCGAACGTGCGCCGGAAGCTGACCAGGTCTACATGCTCGAAGAAAGCCAGCGCGAGGGCAGTTACATGCCGATCGAGGAAGACGAGCACGGTACCTACGTGATGAACTCCAAGGACCTGCGCGCCATCGAGCACGTCAAACGGCTGGTCGACATTGGCGTCGACTCGCTCAAGATCGAGGGCCGCACCAAGAGCCCGTATTACGTGGCGCGCACGGTGCAAAGTTACCGGCGTGCCATTGACGATGCAGTGGCCGGGCGCGAGCTGGACCCGGCTTTGCTCGGTCAACTCGAAGGGCTGGCCAATCGGGGCTACACATCGGGATTTTTCCAGCGCCACACACCCGAAGCCACACAAAATTACCTGCGCGGTTATTCCGAGTCCGGGCGTAGCCTGTATGTGGGTGACGCCGTGGCGTTCGACGCGGCGCGTGGCCTGATGCAGGTGAATGTGCGCAACCGTTTTTCTGTCGGCGACTGGCTCGAGATCATCCACCCGGATGGCAATTTTGATGTGCACGTCACGGGCATGGAAAGCTTTGACGGTGCCGCCGTGGCGGTGGCCCCCGGCAGTGGCCACACGGTGTGGCTGCAACTGCCCGAGCGCGCCGTGGGTGCCTTTGTGGCGCGTTATGTGCATGCGCCCGAAGCGTTGTCATTGCCGTGACCGAGCCCCTGCACGTGCGCGAGGACGAGGTGAGCTTGAGCGCCATCCGGGCGCAGGGCGCGGGTGGGCAAAACGTCAACAAGGTGTCCAGTGCCATCCATTTGCGCTTTGACATCACGGCGTCGAGCCTGCCCGACGACGTCAAGGAACGGCTGCTGGCGCTGCATGACAGCCGCATCACCCGGGAGGGCGTGCTGGTGCTCAAGGCGCAGCAGCACCGCACCCAGGAGATGAACCGCTTTGACGCGCTGATCCGCCTGCACGAGCTGGTCAACAGCGTGGCCGAGCCGCCCAAAACCCGCAAAGCCACCAAACCGACGCGTGCTTCGGTCCGGCGGGTGCGCCAGGCCAAAACGCAGCGCTCCGAAGTCAAGGCCGCACGCGCACGGGTTCGGTCAGAACATGGATAGGCTTGAGGCCTTTACTGGATCAATCAAATATGGCAATTCAATGGTTTCCCGGGCACATGCACCTGACGCAAAAGGCGATTGCCGAGCGCATCAAAAATATCGATGTGGTGATCGAATTGCTCGACGCGCGCCTGCCCGCCTCCAGCGCCAACCCGATGCTGGCCGAACTGACCCAGGGTAAGCCGACGCTCAAGGTGCTCAACAAACAGGACCTGGCCGACCCCGAGCGCACGGTCCAGTGGCTGGCGCATTACAACAGCCAGAGCGGTACCCGCGCCATCGGCCTGGACGCCAGCATGGCAGCGCCCGCCAAGGCGTTGATCAAGGCCTGTTTTGAGCTGGCGCCCAACCGTGGCGGCATGGTCAAGCCGATGCGGGTGCTGATTTGCGGCATCCCCAACGTGGGCAAATCCACCCTGATCAACACGCTGACTGCCAAGCGCGCGGCCAAAACCGGCGACGAGGCCGGTGTCACCAAACTGGAGCAGCGCATCAGCCTGGCCGATGACTTTTACCTGTACGACACGCCAGGCATGTTGTGGCCGCGCATCATTGTGGCCAAGAGCGGCTACAACCTGGCCGCCAGCGGCGCGGTCGGTCGCAACGCGTTTGACGAACAAGAAGTGGCGCTGGAGCTGCTGGACTATTTGAAAACGCATTACCCGGCACTGCTGGCGGCCCGCTTCAAGCTCACCGAGGTGAGTGACCTGACGGATGAGCAGTTGCTGGAGGCCATCGGGCGCCAGCGCGGGGCCTTGCAGGGCGGCCAAAAGGTCAATCTGCAAAAAGCCGCCGAGATCGCGATTTATGACTTTCGCTCAGGCGTCATTGGTCGCATGACCCTGGAAACTCCAGAAGAATTTGCCCAATGGCTGGCCGTAGGCAAAACGCTGGATGCCGAGCGTCAGGTGAAAAAGGATGCGATCGAGTTGGATCGAAAAATCAGGTTCAAAAAAATCCCGCGCCCCGACTTACGCCCATCGCGCTGATTTATTCAAAAGCTTTCGTGTTGCAGCACCACATCCGAGCAAGGGTAGGCGACACAGGGCAGCACGTAGCCTTCTTCCTTTTCTTCGGCGCTCAAGCCTGGCCAGTCGATCTCGTAGCGCACCTGGCCGCGCTCCAATTTGCTGAAACAGGTGCGGCAAGTGCCGTTGCGGCAGGAACTGGGCCAGTCAATGCCGCCTTGCTCGATGGACACCAGCAGCGGCTGGTGCGACCAGGCATCAAACTGGGTGGCATCGGGCTCGGCGATGCCTATGAAAATCGTCGGCTTATTGTCTACACTCATTGATCAATTATATTTAGCCCATGAAATCCATATTGCCCCTGAGCTTGCTGGTCAAGCCCGATCACAACGACCCCCGGCCCCTCGTGATCTACCACGGCCACACCTGTCCCGACGGTTTTGCCGCAGCACTGGCGGCCTGGATTTATTACCAGGGCAAGGCTGAATTTCTGGCCCTGGACCATGGCGATGTCCGTTCGGTGGACGACTTGCCACCGCTGGACGGGCGCGCGGTCTATATTCTCGATTTTTCTTTTGGCGAGGTGATCCTGCGCGCCATGGAAGAGCGCGCTGCCAAGCTGGTCATGTTGGACCACCACCTGAGCGCGGCCGAGAAACTCACCGGCTTTGTTTGCCGCTGTGGGGTGGTGTATTTCGACATGAAAAAATCGGGTGCGCGCCTGGCCTGGGAGTTTTTCCATCCGGAGCAGCCGGTGCCGGACCTGGTGCGTTTCGTTGAGGACCGTGATATCTGGGTCTGGCAGTACCCGGAGAGCGCCAGTTTTCTGGCGGCGCTGGACATGGAGCCGTTTGACTTTGCGCGCTGGCAGCAAATTTCCGGGATGGATGCCGTGCAATTGGCAGCCTTCCTTGAACGTGGCCATGCCATGGACGAGAAGTTCCAGAAACTGGCCGAGTTGATCGCGGAGTCGGCGAGCCCGGTGGTCTTCAACGGCGTGACGGGCTTGATGGTCAACGCGCCCGGTGTGTTTCACAGCCTGGTGGGTGACCTGCTGAGCCAGAAATCGGGCACCTTCGCCTTGCTTTGGAGTGTCGACAAAAATGTGGCGATCAAGTGTGGCCTGCGCTCCAGGTCTGATTTCAATTGCATTCCGCTGGCCGCCAGCATGGGCGGCGGTGGCCATGCGCAGGCCAGTGGTTTCAAGATGCCAATGGCGCGCCTGCCCGAGTTGCTCGGTGGCAGCTTGACCGGAACCATCACGGATGCACCGACCTGATCCGGAAAAGGGTGTTAATAAGCTGATGGCCCAAAGGTAGCTCTTTGGTCCGGATTTACCTGTTTTATGGGTAATTTCCGCTGAAACTGGTCGCT
>JBASJO010000268.1:0-6649 GCA_049655365.1 Rhodoferax sp.
GCGGCAGGCAGAGCAGCGCAGTCACCAGCAAAGTTTATCGAGCCTGACACGGCAACAGGTCAAGCAGGAAGTCGTCGCGATGCGCCAGCAGGGTCGGTTCGAATTCCAGGGCGATCACCGTCGAAGACGGGGGCCTCGACATGCTTGTAAGAACCATATGGGCGCCATGCACGCATGATGGTGTTCGAGCCTGCGCTGGCCGACGACCTGGTGCAGGAGTCCCTGGTGGCGGTGCTGGAGAAGCCTGAAGCCCATCGCGGCGAGGCCTCCCTCATGACCTGGGCTGTTGCCATCCTCAAGCACAAAATCGCCGACTGGTACCGCACCCCCCATCAGCAGCGTCGCCCCTGGGTTGACGCAGATGAAAATGATGTGGACTCTGATCCAGCCGATGGGCTTTACGATGCACAGGGCAGTTACAAGGAAGCCGTGCCATCCTGGCAGCAGCCCGAAAAACAGGAGACCCAGCGGTAGATGATGTCTGTCATGGGGGCCTGTCTGAAGCGATTGCCCTCGCAGACCGGCAGGGTGTTCATGATGTGCGAATGGCTGGGCTTTGAGACATCAGAAATTTGTGAGCGCCTGAGCCTGAGTGCTGAAAACTGTCGCATGATTCTGCATCGAGCCCGCATGGGCCTGCGCCAGTGCATGACAAACCAAGGACATATCACCGGGAGCCTCCAATGACACTGCTTCATTCCTGCCAAAAAGCGGTCGAACTGATTTCCCAGCCACTGGACGAACCCCTTGACATGGTCGACATGCTGCGTTTGCGCATGCACCTGAGCATGTGCGGCAATTGCCGCAACGTGGAAGAACAGCTCAAGCTGATCCACAAAATGGGGGCCGATATTGGCATGATCGATTTGTGTGACGACTCAGGCGATTCGCCGCTACCGCAAGGGAATTCGGCCACCTGACTGCCAGCCGCTGTCTGTGTTCAGGTGACCCAAATCTTGGCTGGGCTTGGTTGCTGGGTTTTCACGATGTTTGCTGATTCGGACGCGAGGCGGTCATTCATGTCGTTTTCGGGTGATTTTTTCACGCAAGGTCACAAACTCCTCGGCGGCCGAGGGGTGCAGCGCGACCGTGGCATCGAAGTCGGCCTTGGTTGCGCCCATGCGGATCGCAATGGCCAGGCCCTGGATGATCTCGGGGGCATCGGCCCCCACCATGTGCGCGCCCAGCACGCGCTGGCTGACCGTGTCCACGATCAGCTTGACCAGCGTGCGCTCATCGCGCCCGGACAGGGTGTGGCGCATGTTGCGGAACTTGCTGCTGTAGATATCGATTTCGCCATGCTGCGCCAGCGCCTGCGCTTCGGTCAGCCCCACGGTACCGATGGGCGGCTGGCTGAATACGGCCGAGGGCACGGTGGTCAGGTCGGCGCTGACCGGGTTTGGCCCAAACAGCGTGTTGGCCAGCGCCGCGCCTTCGCGAATGGCCACCGGTGTCAGCGCAATGCGGTTGGTGACATCGCCCACCGCGTGAATGCTGGGGATGCTGCTTTGGCCAAAAGCATTCACCACCACACCGCCTGCCTGGTCGAGCGCCACGCCTGCCTCGGCGAGCCCCAGTCCCTCGGTGTTGGGCGCACGGCCGGTGGCGTACAGCACGGCATCCACCACATGGCTTGAAGCCTGTGCGCCCGTGACATCCACCGACAGGCTGCCATCAGCGCGTTTGTCAATGCGCGCCACGTCCTGGTGCAGCAGCACGGCAATGCCTTTTTTGACCATCTCCTCAAACAGGTGCGCCCGCACGTCGTCGTCAAAGCCGCGCAACACCTGCTCACCCCGGTAACACAGCGTGACCTGCGCGCCCAGGCCATTGAGGATGCCGGCAAATTCGACGGCAATGTAGCCGCCACCCACAATCAGCACGCGCTGGGGCAACTGCGGCAAATCGAACACCTCGTTGGAGGTGAGGGCGTGTTCGATGCCCGGAATCTGCGGCACAAAAGGCGTGCCGCCGGTGGCGATCAGGATGTGCTCGGCGGTGAACTGCTGCCCGTTGACCGCCACCGTGTGGGCATCCACCACACTTGCCGCGCCGTGCATGACTGCCACTTTGGAGCCGACCAGGTTGTTTTCGTACAGGCCGCTCAGGCGGGTGATTTCCTTGTCCTTGGCCTCGATCAGCTTGGGCCAGGAGAATTCGGCCGTTGACACGGTCCAGCCAAAGCCCTGGGCATCGGCAAAGTCTTCGGCAAAGTGGGCTGCGTAGACCAACAGTTTCTTCGGCACGCAGCCGCGAATGACGCAAGTGCCACCATAACGAAAGTTTTCGGCGATGGCCACGCGTGCACCGAGGCTGGCGGCAATGCGCGCTGCGCGCACGCCGCCCGAGCCGCCGCCGATGACGAAAAGTTGGTAGTCGTATGAAGGCATTTGTTTCCTATGCTTGGTTGAATTTTTGTACCCAGGGAATGAACTCAGGCAGGGGCATGGGTTTGGCAAACCCATAACCTTGCACAAAATCGCACTGATTGGACCGGAGCCAGGCCAGCTCTTCGGCCGTCTCGGCGCCCTCGGCAACCACCGAAAGTCCCAGTTCCTGGCACAACAGAATGGTGGAACGCACGATGGCGGCGTTGCGGGGCGTCACATCCACCGCCGTGATAAAGGTCCGGTCGATCTTCAGTTCATCAATCGGCAAGGTCTTGACATAGGCGAGCGAGGAGTGGCCGGTACCGTAGTCGTCAATGGAGAGCTTCAGCCCGTGCGCCGACAGCGCGTCCAGATGTCGGAGCGCCAATTCGGGTTCATCCATCAGGGCGCTTTCGGTAATTTCCAGACAAAGTTGCCCGGCCGCCAGACCGGACTGCGAGAGCAAGCCCGGAATCTCCGCCACCAGGCTGTGATTCAACAAATCGCGGGTGGACAGGTTGACCGACGCCACGACCGCAATCCCTGCGCGCTGCCATTGGGCGGCATCCTCGATCACCTGGCGCAGCACCCAGGGGGTGATCTCGCGAATAAAGCCGGTCTGCTCTGCAAACGGGATGAAGTGCATCGGCGGGATCATGCCCTTGACCGGATGGCGCCAGCGAATCAGCGCCTCGGCCGCGGTGATTTTGTTTTGTTTCAGGTTCAGCTTGGGCTGGTAATAAACCACAAAGTCCCCCTGCACCAAGGCCTCGCGCATTTCGCCGATCAGCGACAGCTGCTCATGCGCCGGTTCGTCGTCCATCTCCGAACCAAAGGCCATGCTGTTCTGGCGTCGCTTGGCAATAGTCATGGCCAAATCGGCACGCCGCAGCAGCGTCGTGACGTCGGTGCCGTCTTGCGGGTACAGCGCGACACCCACACTGGCATCGATGTCCAGGCGCTGCCCCTCAATCGTCATGGGGGCTCGCAATGCCGACAAAATCTGCTGCACCATGGCTGCGGCCGAAGCCCGGTCGGCCCCCTCCAGCATCAATGCAAACTTGTCACCCCAAAGCCGGGCCACCAGACTGGACTCCCCGGCCGCTCCCTTGATGCGCATGGCAACCTTGCACAACAGATGGTCGCCGACCTGGAGCCCCAGCGCGTTGTTGATCGGCGCAAAGCGATCAATGTTGAGCAGTATCAAGGCGCCCGAGGCGTTGCTGGCATGGGCGTCGAACACTTCCATAAAACGGGTGCGATTGGGCAGGTCGGTCAGGGGGTCGACATAGGCCAGTCGCAGAATTTTTTCTTCGCGGGTCGAGATACTGTCGCGCATGACGCGCAGCGCGCGCAGCAAGGCGCCAAGCTCATCGCGACGCCCGGCGGGGACCGTCGTGAGATAGTCACCGTTAGCAATTGCCTGTGCCACTGACACGGCCTCCTGCACCGGCATCACAATGCCGCGTGCAACCGCCCAGGCCAGACCCGTGCCGGCAAGCAGCGCACTGATCGCCAACAAGATCACCAGGCTTCTTGCCCTGGCTGCAGATTCCCTGAGTTGTTCCAGTTCCGACTGCATCGTTTGCTGCAGGTTTTCTTCCAATGCCCGGGACTCAAATAACAGCGTGTTGAGCACCTTTTGGGTCCGTTCCTCGAAATGAATGCGCGCCCGCGCCGGACTTTCACGCTCGATCAATTCGACCGTTTCCTGAAGCAGGGCCGCGTAGCGCTGCTGCAAATCAGTCACATGCTCGATCCCCGTTTGGCTGTCCGGTGCCAGCCCGGCTTGCGCCAGCGCATTGGCAGCCTTGCCCGATGCCGCCATTTCCTCGTCCATGGCCAGATACAAAGGCACGCGCTTGTCACGCTCTGGCGTGTGCAGAAGCCGCATCAGGTTCATGGCAGCCGCCTGCGCGTGCTGGTTCATGCGCTGGGCGATAAAAACGTGGCGCGCCTGGTCGTTGACGATTTTCTGGCTGGTGGCTGTCAGGCCATCGAGTCGTTGCAAGGACACCGCCGCAACTGCAAACAACAGTCCGAGCAGCACCGTGAACGCCAGAATCAGGCGAGCGCGAATGGAGGCGAAGGGGATCGTCATGGTCTGTGGTTTCAGTTTGCCCGGAATACCTCGGTTGTTGGATGAAGGGATGCCAGCTTCAAGCGGGCCATCGTGGACACCCGCCTGGAAGACATCCGGAGCGCTGCCTCCGTCCATGGCCGTGATGGCCTGGCCGGCGAGGCTGTTTTTGCTGCAAGCATGGAGTGCATTTTGAAGAGGGTTGCGCATGTGTCAAAACCTGGAACGATGTCGGAATGGTGTTCGACGCTTCTGCGAGTTAGTCGCTGATCAGGCTGCAATGATTACAGGTCGGACAAGAAAATCTGCCCCCTGCCTCTCGTTGGCTGGCCCGGGCGCGTCAAACAAGGCCTGGACAAGCTTATTGTTCTGCCTTGAGCCATGCGGACGGCGAGCAGCCCAGTTTGCGGACAAATGCACGGGTCAACGCACTGGCGCTGCCGTAGCCCACGTCGTCGGCCACATGCTTGAGCAGCCGCCCCTTTTTGAGTAAAGCTTGCGCCGTCATGACACGCCATGAGGCCAGGTAGTCCGCCGGGGTTTCGCCGGTGACTTCCTTGAATCGCACAGCAAAACGGGCCCGCGACATACCCGCCAAGGCGGCCATGCTGGACAAATCGCGTTCTTGTGCCGGGTCGTCATGGATGGCTGCAATCGCTTTGGCCAGTCGCGCATCGGCCAGACCGGCCAAGGTGCCGCCTTGCGTCAAACCTTGCTCAATGCAGTGACGCAGCAAGCGGATCATCAGCACTTCGCACAAACGGTCCAGCACCGCCTGGCGCCCATTGTGGTCGGCGAAAGCTTCATCAAACATCAGTTCCAGCAGTGCTTCCACGCCAGACAGTTCAGTTAATTTGACCATCACCACACTGGGCAATGAATCGGTAATGGGATTGCGCCCAGCGCCGCCAAACTGAACCGTGGCGCACACCACGTCGGCTCCGGTGCGGTCATCGGCCACGAGTCGATGCGTGTCAGGATGTGGCAGAAATAGCAAGGTGGGCTCGGTAATTTCGAAAGTTTCCTGTCGCACGCCAATGACTTGAACCGGCCCGCGCCGGACCAGATGAATATGGCCTCGCAAATTGTCCTGCGCAAAGTCGTGAATGCCGCAGATGTTGCCGGTATAGAAAACGCCAGCGCGCAGGGAAAAGTGCGAGAGCAGTGAGGTGAGTCTGTCCATGCCGTGATTCTGATACGTATCGCCTGTCCAACTTGAAGAATTGTTTGATGCGCTGGCTTGCAAACGTTTTTTGATTTTTTTGGAATGTTTGCATGACCACTGTAATAAAGCAGCGAAATAACGCGACTACGTCACCAGCGCAGAACAAAACCTGTGTTCCGTGCTGCATTTCACCCACGTTCCAACTTATCAAAGGATATTCAAATGAAAGCTCAGACCACTACCGCTCGTTACGTCACTGCCGCCGGCCTGGCCCTGGCCATGAGCGCAGCCATGACCATTGCCGCCAGCCCGGCCGCTGCACAAATGGCCGACAAGGACAAGTGCTTCGGCGTTGCCTTGAAGGGAAAAAACGATTGCGCCGCGGGTCCGGGAACCACTTGCGCGGGCACTTCCAAAGTGGATTACCAGGGAAATGCCTGGTCGCTGGTGCCCAAAGGCACGTGTGAAAAGACCGTGTCCAAGACCTCGTCCACCGGCTTTGGCCAGCTCAAGGCCTTCAAGGAAGTCAAGGTCTGATCGTTTTAGACCTGCACGCGGAGCACCTGACATGGCAAACCCTTTCATCATCGAACGGCCGCCTCAGGTGGCTCGCGCCACGTTATTGCCTGAACGGGCGGGCGTCGGCTTGAAGCCTGCCCATTTTCAGGAAATAGTAGCGACCCTGCCCGAAATGGGTTTCTTCGAGGTGCACGCCGAGAACTACATGGTGGCCGGTGGCCCTTATCACCATTACCTGAGCCGCATTCGTGCGCATTACCCACTCTCCATCCACGGTGTGGGGCTGTCGATCGGGGCCGATGCGCCGCTGGACACTGACCACCTGAACGCGCTGGCCGACTTGCTGGCGCGTTACCAGCCGCAATCCTTTTCAGAGCACCTGGCCTGGTCCACTCACGGTCCGGCGTTTCTGAACGACTTGTTGCCGCTGCCCTACAACACCGCCACCCTGCAGCGGGTGTGCGACCACATCGACCAGGTGCAGTCCCGCCTGGGGCGGCGCATGTTGCTGGAAAA